>JAWVEC010000159.1:0-6962 GCA_033856975.1 Gaiellales bacterium | reverse complement strand
GTACCTACGCCGCCTACTGCCTGCACGCGACGCTCGAGGGTGTGCTGGGAGCCGAGATGCTGCTGGCCGACCCGATCGGCTACCTGCCGGACGACGCGACTCGCGGCGGCTCGGATGCGGAGCTGCTGCGGGCGCAGATGGCGCCGTACTGGCAGCTTGCTTAAACCGATCGCCGCCGTCGCCGGTAAGAGAACACCACTCACACACATCAGGGGCCGCGACGTCGGTGACGGCGCACCGCCTCACACTCAAGGAGACGCGATGGAAACGTACGCAATTCTTCGGCGCACCGGTTGGAGTTCGGGCGCCGAACTCGAGCAAGCAGCTGCACGATCGGGCAAGGTTGGCGACGAGGACATGCCCAGCGAGGTGCGCTGGATCCGCAGCTACGTGCTCGACGAGGGTGCCGGCAGCGTCGGCACCATCTGCATCTACCAGGCGACCAGCCCGCTGGCGATCCAGAAGCACGCCTCGCTGGCCGACCTGCCCGTCGACGAGATCATCCGTGTTACGGACACGGTGCTCGTGCGGCCCGATCCCGTGCCCGCCACGGCGTAGACAACCCGGCAACACGGCGATCGCACGGCGCTCACCGCCCACCCCCGGGGCGGTGAGCGCCGTTTCCGACCGGCGGCAGCCGGGTATCTGGCCCTTTCCCGAATGAAAGGTGCCTCACATGGCAACAGTGTCAGAGACGGTCGACGTCAACGCCCCCGTTCACGTCGCGTACAACCAGTGGACGCAGTTCGAGCAGTTCCCGATGTTCATGGAGGGCGTCGAGCAGGTCAGCCAGCTCGATGACACCCACCTGCACTGGGTCGCCCAGATCGGCGGCAAGCGCCACGAGTGGGACGCCGAGATCACCGAGCAGCAGCCGAACCAACGAATCGCGTGGCACTCCACCAGCGGCCACCAGAACGCCGGCGAGGTCGTGTTCGAGCAGGTCGAGCCGGGCGTCACCCGCGTCAAGGTGCAGTTTCATCACGAGACCGAAGGCCTGGTTGAGATGATCGGCTCCGCCATCGGCGCCGATGACCGCCAGGTGCAGGACGACCTGCTCCGCTACAAGGAGCTCGTCGAGAGGCAGGGCGGCTCGGCCGAGGGCTGGCAGGGCGAGGTGCACAACGGTCAGACCCAGCACACGGGTACGGCCGACGGACCGCAGAGCGTCTAGCATCCGCGCGACCGGGCGAGGCAGGCTCGCATCGAGCGGGCCGGCCGCGCCCTTCGTGCTTCCGCGATGAGTTTCGCGCGATCGTCCGGTCTTCTACCGAGACAGACGGCGCCGCTTCCGGCGACCTTCACCGCGAAAGGACGATCACCAAATGAGCAAGATCACGCCCTGCCTGTGGTTCGACACCGACGGCGAGGAGGCGGCCCGCTTCTACACGTCGCTCTTCCCCAACTCACGCATCGGGCACGTCTCCCGCTACGGCGAGGCCGGCCCGCGGCCGGCGGGCACCGCGATGACGGTCAGCTTCGAGCTGGACGGCGAGCCGTTCCTGGCGCTGAACGGCGGGCCGCAGTTCACGTTCAGCGAAGCCATCTCGTTCCAGGTCAGCTGCGCCGACCAGGACGAGGTTGATCGATTCTGGAACGCGCTCACGGAGGGCGGCGAGGAGGGCCGGTGCGGCTGGCTCAAGGACAGGTTCGGCCTCTCGTGGCAGATCGTGCCGACCAGGCTGCCCGAGCTGCTGGGCAACCCGGACGCAGAGAAGGCCGGCCGCGTGATGGCGGCGATGATGGCCATGAAGAAGATCGAGATCGGTGTCCTGGAGCGGGCAGCGAACTAGCGGGAGAACAGGCCGCGGCCCAGAAATCCCGCGAGCACGGCCACCACCACGGCCAGCAAGATCACCCACAGCGCGATCTTGACCGCGCCGACGACGCCGACCACCAGGATCAACAGGATCAGGAGTAGAAGCCAAAGCATGCGTGTGAGATGCCCGCATGCGGATCAGCGCAAACATGCTCTGTCTTCGCGCCCCTTGCGGGAGCCGGGAATCGCGGGTACGCTCGCCGCGTTCGGGGGAACGCGCTGGGCGCTGAGTCCGTGGGACGGGCTGCGCGCGGCGGGATTCGGTTCGTACGACTATGGGGGGCAGTGATGCGGAACAGTCGGTTCTGGCCGGGCGCGTCGGTTGGCGCGCTGGGGCTGCTGGTGACGATGGCGATCGTCCTGCCGGCAAGTGGCGCGACGAACGGTGCGGCGCAGCTGCGCGCGAAACAGTTTGCAACCGGGCGACACGCCCCCGTGCAGGCCGCGGAGAGCGAAGACGGCGGCGACGAGGCGGGCGTGATCCGGGCTCGCGGCGAGTTCGAGACCGCGATCGCCGCCGCTCCGGCACAGGTCGTCCCCAGCCGCGGGCTGTCCGCGGCCATCGCCGCAGCCGCGGCGCTGCCGGTGCGGGGAGGATCGTGGTCAGAGATCACCGCCAAGCCGTTCATCAACGACCCGATCAACCGCGGCTTCAACTTCGGCGTCGGCTGGGGCAACGTGACCGGTCGCATGACCGCGTTCACGGCCGCCGGGGGCGCCGTGTACGCCGCCTCGGCAAGCGGCGGCGTCTGGCGCAGCACCGACATGGGCGGCCACTGGACGGCCGTCAGCGCCGGACTTCCCCGCTTGGCGATCGGAGCGATCGCAACCAGCCCGGACGGCTCGGTCTGGGCCGGAACCGGCGAGGCCAACAACGCCTCCGAGAATCAGTACGGCGTCGGCGTCTACCGGCTGGCCAACGGCTCGTCCACCTGGGCGAGGGTCGGCGGCCACGAGCTGGACGGCGCAGGCTCCTACCGGCTCAGGTGGATCCACGGCTTCGTCTACGCCGCCACCAGCCACGGGCTGTACCGGCGAGCCGTGACGGCTGCTGATTCGACGGCTTGGCAGGTGGTGCTGAAGCCCGACCCCAACCCGTCCAACTCGCCCTACCGCACCTCGTTCATCACCGATGTGATCGCGGTGCCGGGGTCGAACGGCGAGCGGATCCTGGCCGTCGACGGCTGGCCCGGCTACACCACTCCCGCGGCCATCCGGTACAACGGCTTCTACGTCGGGTCGGGCGCCGCCGGCAGCTTCAGCCGCATCACGCCGCACGGCGACATCAACCCGAACACGATCGGACGCTCCAGCTTCTCGACGTCCGGCGGCTGGCTGTACGCGGTCGTGCAGGACACCTCCACCGACACGCTGTACGGTCAGGGAGCCTTCGTCTCCAAGAGCGGGAATCCGGCTGGGCCGTGGACGAAGATCGCGGACTCGACCCAGCTGGCCAACTCGGACTCGGCTCTCTCCCCGCCCAACCCGCCGGATCTGACCAGCTATTTCCCGGGTGTGCAGGCGGACTACAACCAGTACATCGTGGCCGACCCGAACAACCGCAGGCACGTCTACCTCGGCCTCGAGGAGGTCTACGAGACGACCAACACGGGCGGATCCTGGAACACCGTCGGCCCCTACTGGAACTTCGACATCTCGTGCCAGCTGAAGACCGGCGATCCCTACAACTGCCCGGGCACCACGCACCCCGACCAGCACGCCGGCTTCGTCTACGGCGGCCAGTTCTGGGCGGGCAACGACGGCGGTGTCTGGAGCAGGCCGCTGTCGCGCCACAAGCGTGGCCACTGGACGAACCACAACGCGGGTCTGGACACGCTCCAGTACTACTCCGCAGCTTCCGGCAACGTGAGCGGCGGCACCGCCTACTGGGGCGGCCTGCAGGACAACGGCGAGACGTTCTTCGCCACCGGCATGAGCCGGGTCGAGCAGGCCTTCACCGGCGACGGTGGCGACACCATCGTCGATCCCCACAACGGCCTGCGGGCGGTCGTGGAGTACGTCGACCAGGACCTGTACCTGACCACGGACGGCGGCGTCAGCCTGACGGAGATCTCACCGTCATGCCCGCTCGCCACCGAACCGCCCAACCCGTGCGACCCAAATCCGCGCTTCATCGCACCGATCGAGCAGGACGTGCGAAACCCGGACCACTGGGTCTCGGGCGGCCAGTACGTGTGGCAGGACCACAAGTCCTGGCACACGGTCTGCGCCGGCCCGACCTGTGACTGGAAGAAGGTCTACGACACCGGCGACGGACACCAGGTGACCGCGCTCGCCGCTGACGGCCACACCATGTACGCAGGCTGGTGCGGAGCGTGCAACCCGGCGACCGGCGTGCCGTTCGGGCGGGGGCTGGCGACCAACTTCGGTGGGTCGTGGCACGAGCTCTCGCTGGCGGGGCTGCCGAACAGGTACATCACGTCGATCGCGGCCGATCCGGCCAACCCGGCGCACGTGTACATCAGCTTCGGCTCGTACAGCCGGCGCTGGATCCCGGACGCCGGCCACGGCCACGTGTTCGAGACCACGGACGGCGGCGAGACGTGGACGGACGTCTCCGGCAACCTGCCGGACGCGCCCGTGTACCACGTCGTGATCCGCGGCGGCCAGCTGGTGGTCGGCGCCGAGGTGGGTGCCTTCATCTCCGACCGGTCGCATCCAGGACAGTGGGCGCGGCTCGGCACGGGCCTGCCGAACGTGACCGTCTGGGACGTCTCGGTCACGGCCTCAGGCTCCCGGCTCGTGGCCGGAACGCATGGCCGCGGCCAGTGGGTCGTCCGGCTGCCGTAGGCAACGCTTGGGCCTGGCCACGCGCGCGGCCAGGCCCAAGTTCCTACCCAGCGGCGGCGTCGAGGGCGGCGGTGACGGCCTCCGCCGCCGTGGTGGCTGCGATCACACCGTCCAGCGGCCGTCCGCACAGCGTCACCACGGGACGTCCCAGCTTGCGCGCCAGCGCGATCTCAGACAGCGTCCCCCAGCCGGAGCCAAGCGCGATCATGACGTCGCCCGTCGCCGCAACGGCCAGATTGCGACCCTGGCCGATCCCGGTAGCGACCACGAGCGTGCAGTGGGGGTTGGCCCGCCGGCGATCCTCATCGGGCACGATCCCCAGCACCTGTCCGCCCGCGTCGCGGGCGCCGCGGGAGGCCGCCTCCATGACGCCGCCCAGACCGCCGCTGACGACGACGCATCCCAGCTCTGCAAGCAGCCGCCCGACCTCTCCGGCGAGCGCGTCCAGCTCTTTGTCCGGGCCGGAGGCGCCGGTCACCGAGACGTAGACGGGTTGCGGTGTCACGGCGGGCAGGATACTCCGGCACGGTCGGGGCCGATCGCGTAGCGTTGACCCGCGATGGACGAGATCGGCACCATCCCGGTTGTCGGCGGAGACGTCTGGTACCGGCGGCTGGGCGAGGGCGCCACGCCGGTGCTGATGCTGCACGGCGGCCCCGGCGCGGCGTCGTACTACATCGAGCCGCTGGCCGAGCGGCTGGCGGAGCACCGCTCGGTGGTCGTCTACGACCAGCTCGGTTGCGGGCGCTCCGACACGCCCGACGACACATCGCTGTGGACGGTCGACCGGTCGGTGATCGAGCTCGACCAGGTGCGCGACGCGCTCGGCCTCGGCCGCTGTCACCTGCTCGGCCAGTCATGGGGAGGCTGGCTCGCGATCGAGTACATGGCGCGCGGTGCGAGCGGCATCGCCGGCCTGGTGCTGGCCAGCACGTCCGCAAGCATCCCGCAGTTCATGGCCGAGGCTCGGGCGCTGATCGAGCAGATGCCGGAGCCGGCGCGCACCACGCTGATCGAGCTGGGTGAGCAGGGCGCCTTCGACGATCCCGACTACCTGTCCGCGGTGGACGTGTTCTACAACCGGCATCTGTGCCGGATGCAGCCGTGGCCGGAGGCGTTCCAGAAGAGCGCCGAGCAGATGGACGGCAACCAGACCTACCTGACCATGAACGGGCCGACCGAGTTCGACGTGATCGGCCTGCTGCGAGAGTGGGACCGCACGGCCGACCTCGCCACGATCACGGTGCCGACGCTGATCACCTGCGGCCGCTACGACGAGATCACTCCAGCCTGCTCACAGACGATCCTGGACGGCCTGCCCAATGCACGGCTCGAGATCTTCGAGCACAGCGCCCACGTGGCGCACCTTGAGGAGGGGGAGCGCTTCGCAGACGTGGTCGAGCGGTTTCTGCGGGAGGTGGAGGCGCCGGCGTGAAGGTGTTCCTGTCCACCGACATCGAGGGCACGGCCGGCATCGTCGACTGGAACCAGGTGATCGGTCCGGGCGGTGAGTACGAGATGGGCCGCCGGCTGTTGCAGGACGAGGTGAACGCCGCCATCGACGGCGCGGTCGCGGGCGGTGCTCGCGAGATCGTCGTCAACGACTCCCATCACACGATGGCGAACCTGCTGCCGGCGGATCTGCACGCGCAGGCCTCGCTGCTGTCGGGTCGGCACAAGCCGCTTTACATGATGGAGGGCCTCGATGCCGGCTTTGGCGCCGCGCTGTTCATCAGCTATCACGGCTCGATCGGTGCCCGCACCGCCGTCCTGTCGCACACCTACAACCCGTCCTGCATCGCCGAGGTGCGGCTGAACGGCGCCGCCACCGGCGAGGCCGGCATCAACGCGCTGGTCGCGCTGCACCACCGGGTGCCGGTGGTGCTGATCACGGGCGACGACGCCACCGCCGAGGAGGCGTGCCGGTTCGTGCCCCAGATCGAGGCGGTGGTGGTGAAGCGGTCGGTGTCACGGTTCGCCGCCGAGAGCCTGCACCCGTCGCTGGCCTGCGAGCTGATCCACGACGGCGCGCGGCGCGCCGTCGAGCGGGCGAACGAGATCGGGCTGCCGCAGATCGAACTGCCGGCCCGGCTGGACGTGGTGCTGCGGGTCGCGGACATGGCCGAGATGGCCACCTGGGTGGGCGGCGTCGAGCGCACGGGCGACCGCGAGATAGCGATCGTCGACGGCGACCCGCTGGCGCTGTATCGGCGATTCGTCGCAGTAGTCGCGATCACGCGTTCTCTGGGCGACGAGTAACTACTCCGCGGGCTCGCCATCTGAGAACTCGAGCGACTCGACCCGGCCGATCACGCCCAGGCCGCGCCAGAAG
>JAWVEC010000158.1:0-11254 GCA_033856975.1 Gaiellales bacterium | reverse complement strand
CGCAGCTCGGCCGCCTGCTCGTAACGCCGCTGCGCCCCGAGGGCGACCATCCGTCCGCGCAGGGCGGCCGTCGCGCCGCCATCGTCATCGCCCTCCAGCCATCTGCGGGCGCCGGCCAGCGCGCCCTGGTAGGCCTCCAGCGCGCCCGCCCCGCGGCACGGCGCGATGCAGCTGCCGACCAGGCCGGCCAGACAGCTGCCGTCGTCCTCGGGCAGAGCCGGCCGGCAGCTGCGCAGGCCGAACGCCGCCCGCAGCGCCTGCGCCGCGGCCTGTGCCTGGCCGCGGCCGGGCAGCGGACCGGCGCTGACGGCTCCCGGGTGAGGCTTGGCGGTGACCGAGAGCCGCGGCAGCTGCTCGTCGAGGGTCAGCGTCAGGTAGCAGCTGCGCTCCGGGTGGGCCGACCGCCGGTTGGCGTCCGGCCGCAGCCGCAGGATCAGCTCGAGCTCGACCAGCGACGCCTCCAGCTCGCTGCCGAGCGGGCGCGCCTCGATCCGCTCGGTTGCCTCGAGCGCGTGCTCCACCCGCCGCCGCAGTTGCCCGCCGGCGAAGTATGAGCGCACCCGAGCCCGCAGGTCGGACGCCTTGCCCACGTACAGCACGCGATCGTTGCGGTCATGGAACAGGTACACGCCCGGCCCGGTGGGCACGTCGCGGGCCAGCTCGCGGCGCAGACGCACGCGGCGGCGGACGGGCGCCGCGAACGCGACCGCGTCGGCGACCGTGCGGACGCCATGCTCCTGCGCCATGCCCAGCAGCGCCACCAGCACCTCGGCGGTGGCCAGCGCGTCGGGCAGCGCGCGGTGGCAGGGGCGCACGTTGGTATCGAAGCGCTCGGCCAGCGTGCCCAGGTTCATACGCGGCACGCGGCCCTCGAGCAGCCGGCGAGCCAGCGCCACCGTGTCGATCACCGGCGCCGCCAGCCGCCGGCCCTCCAGCCGCGACAGCTCGGCGTCCACGAAGCCGACGTCGAAGCGGGCGTTGTGGGCGACCAGCACGGCACCGCGGGCGAACTCGAGAAACTCCGGCAGCGCCGTGCTGATGCGGGGCGCCCCGCGCAGATCGCGGGAGGCGATGCCGGTGATGCGCGTGATCGTCTCGGGCACCGACACACCCGGGTTGACCAGCTGCTCGAGCGTCGCCTCCTGCTCGAAGCCCATCAGCCGCACCGCGCCGATCTCGACGATCCTGGACACGCCCGGCCGGGTGCCGGTCGTCTCCAGGTCGAAGACCACGAACGGCGCGTTCTCCAGCGCCACGTCCTGGAGCGTGGCCACCTCCTCCCACTCGGCCAGCGCCAGCTCGGCCTGCGAGCGCCAGATCAGCCGCGCATCGCTGCGCACGACCTCGTCGACCAGCTGGTGGACGAGCGCCGACGGCGGCGCCCCGCGCAGCGCGAACAGGTTGGAGGCCGCCTCGGCCAGGCCGACCGGGGCGCGCCGGTCGGCGAGCAGGCGCACGAGCCGATCGGCACCGTCGAGCGAGAGCTGGGCTGAGGGCATCGTCATGCGAACACATGTTCGCACACGTTGCGGACGTGCTGCCTTACGGGCGGGATCGGAACGCCGGTAGCGACTCGGTGAGGGGTCAGACCCCATTCGGGGTCAGACCCCGGCTCACTCGGCCGTTTGCCTCCCTTAAAGCGCGGCGCCCGCCGCGCCCACTGGGGGCGGCGGGCGGCCGCGAACAACGTCAGGAGGTTCGAGTTACTTGACGGCGGCCTTCAGCTGGCTGCCGGCGGAGAACTTCGGCACCTTGCTGGCCGGGATCTGCACCTTCTGGCTGGGATTCCGCGGGTTCACACCCGTGCGGGCCTTGCGGTTCTGCACGGTGAACTTGCCGAATCCGGTGAAGACAACGTCGTCACCCTTGGCGAGCGCATCCTTGACGGACTCGAGCACTGCGTCGACCGCGGCACCAGCGTCCTTCTTGGAAAGGCTCGACCTGGTCGCAACCGCGTCGATGAAATCGCTTTTGGTCACCCTGTTCCTCCTGATCGTTTTCGGGGCCGGGATTGATCGATCGCGGCTACCCTAGCATCTCTGTCGGACGTCAACAATCCGCTTCACCAAAGGGATTTCAGTGGTTGGCGGGGGCGGCGCCGACGCCGAGGGCGGAAGTGGTATAGAGCGGATGGAACGCAACTCCCGCCGCGGTGATTGCATCCGCGCCCCCCTCCTCGCGGTCGACCACGCAAATTGCAGCGGAAACGTGGAGTCCGGCGCCTCGCAGAGCGGCCACCGCCGACAGCAGCGCACCACCCGACGTGACCACGTCCTCGACCACGCAAACACGCTGTCCGGGCTCGAAAACCCCCTCCAGCCGCTTGGCCGTGCCGTACTCTTTTGCCTCTTTCCTTACAATTAAGAAGGGCAGGCCGGTCTCGACCGACGTCACAGCCGCCAGCGGCACCGCCCCCAACTCGGGCCCGGCCAGCAGCTCCGAGTCGCCGGCGTGCTGACGCACCAGTGCTGCCAGCTCGCGGCCAAGTCCGGCCAGCAGGCGGGGCTCGGTCTCGAATCGGTACTTGTCGAGGTAGTACTTGCTGCGACGACCAGAGCGCAGCACGAAATCGCCCTCCAGGTACGCCCGCTCCAGCAGCCGCGCCGCCAGCTGGTCGCGGTTCACGCGCCGGCCCGAGCCGCCGCCAGAACGTCGTCAGCGTGGGGCATCAGCCTGTCGGCGTCGGGCGAGCCCGCCGCCAGCGAGACCATCGAGCCGTCGTCGAAGTAGACATCGAGGCGGATCCGGCTGCGCACGGAGCGACGCCGGTACAGGATCGTGCCCAGGAACGATCCGGCGCCGATCACGACCGGGATCACGAGCTTACGCCGGGGCATCTTCATCCGCTCCGTGGTCCTGCGCGAGCTGCCGCAGCAGCGTCTTCAGGTCGTAGAAGACGAGGCCGACGGTGGGATCGGCACCGGTGGTGGCGACCGCCATCCGCTCTCCATCCACGACCACGAACACGCTTCCCTCCGGCGTCGCGGCCTGCAGCTGCGCCAAGGCATCGCGGCCGAGATCACGCCGCACCTGATCGGCACCCTCGGCCAGCGCGCGGGCGCTCTCGAGCATCCGCTCGGCGTCGTCTTCGGGCACGCTGGAGGCGATCGACGGGCCGCTGCGAGGGGCGACCACCACGCTCTCGATCTGGGTCGAGAGCTCTCGAAGCTCGGCGATCGCAGCTGCGGCATCCACGGCCGTCACGCTAGCACAGCGAACATACCGATATCCTCAACCGTGATGACCAACGGCACCGCTCCCAGCTGGCTGTTCCCGTACCGCCAGGTGGCCAACGAGACGGGCACGGTGCTGTCGAAGTACCTCCGCGACCGCGGGCCGCATCTGGCTGCGATGGTGGCCTACTACGCGCTGCTGTCACTGTTCCCGTTCCTGTTCCTGATCCTGTCCGCGCTCGGCCTGGCCGGCCAGATGTCCCAGTCCAGCTACATCGTTCAGGAGCTGGAGCGGATCCTGCCCAGCCAGTCGGTCAGCGAGCTGCTGCAGCTGGTGCGATCGGTGCAGTCCAACGCCGGCACGTTCTTCGCGATCGGGTTCGTGGGCATCATCTGGAGCACACTCGGCTTCTACTCGGCGCTCGAGTCGGCGCTGAACATCGTGTTTCGGGTCGGTAACCGCGGCTTCATCCGCGGCAAGTGGATCAGCTTCATGCTGGTGCTGTCGTCTCTGGCCGTGCTGTTCTCGTCGCTGCTGGTGGCGGCGTTCACCAACGGCTGGCTGCACCGGCACACGTCCGGGGTGCTGACCACCAGCGTGGTGCCGTATCTGATCTCGCTGGCCTTCTCGAGCGTCGGCTCGTTCCTGTTTCTGATGGTCGTCTATCGGGTGCTGACCAACGTCGAGCTGCACCGCGGCGACGTCTGGCCGGGCGCGCTGTTTGGCACCGTGCTGTTCCAGGTCTCGTTCCAGGCTGTGCCCTACTTCCTGCAGCGCGGCGACGTGCTGTTCGCACTGCGCGCGTTCGGCGGCCTGGTGCTGCTGCTGGTGTGGCTGTACCTGATGGCGAACGTGATCGTGCTCGGCGCCGAGATCAACTGGCGGCACTGGGCGCGCCACCAGACGCCGGAGGAAGACGAGCTGACCGGGCTGGCGTGACGCGATCGAGTGCCGACCACGATCGCTCGAGCCAGCGCGCCGTGGTGGCGTCGTCATGGTGGACAACCGACCAGCTGGTGAGTCGAAGCGCCATGTGGGCGAGGTAGGCACGCAGCACCGCGGGCCGGCGCTCGGCCTCGAGCAGCGACCACAGCCGCTCCTGGGTGGCCCGTTCGAGACCGCCCTCGGGGCTGCAGAAGAGCAGCGTGACCAGATCGAACATGCGGTCGCCGGCACGCGCGCCCTCGCAGTCGATGATGCCCGTCACCGTGTCACCCGTGACCAGCACGTTCAGGTGGTGAAAGTCGATGTGGGCCGTGTCCAGGGCGGGCAGCTCGTCCGGCACCGTCTCGCGCCCGGCGGCGATCACGCGCTCGAGCAGCGCCGCCGATCGGGCGGAGTGCCGGCGCAGCGGCTCGTGCAGGCAGTAGCCGTCGGCGCCGTGCAGCAGCGTCGAGCGCATGTACTCGCCCCATGCCGGAGCGTGGGGCTGCGTGTCTCGCTGCAGCTCGTTCAGCGCGATCAACTGCTCGACGTGGACCGGCAGCAGCGTCGGCGGCGGACGTCCATCCAGCAGCTCCTGAATCACCAGTACCACGCCCTCGAGCTTTGAGATCAGCAGGTACCGCGGCGCGGGATAGCCACGAAGGCGCAGCCGGTCGACCCGCTCGGCGGCCGATTCCACCTGCGCCACGTCGCCGCCGTCGCCCGGCCACCACTTGAGCACGCGCTGCCGGCCGCCGGAGTCGGCCACCAGCGTGGCATGGCTCGCCTCGCCCTCGGCCATCGACCGGACGACCGCGTAGCCGAGACGGTGCTTCGCGTTGACGCTCTCGACGACGCCGGCAGTGGTCATGGTCAGCGGCCGGCCTCGCGGACAGCGCCAAGCTGCGACAGCAGGCTCGCCGCCGCCCGGGCACGATGCGAGATCGCGTCCTTCTCGGCGGCGCTCATCTCGCCCACCGTGCGCGTCTCGCCCTCGGGCACGAACGCGGGGTCGTAGCCAAATCCTCCCTCGCCGCGCGGCTCGGCGGCCAGCGTGCCGCGCAGCTCGCCGCGCGCATGCAGCCGCCGCCCGGCGGGATCGATCAACACCAGCTCGGCGACGTACGCGACGCGGCGATCGGACTCGTTCGCCAGCGCACCCAGCAGCGCCTGCAGGTTCTCGGCATCGCCGGCCTGCTCGCCGGCGAACCGGGCCGAGCGGACGCCAGGACGGCCGTCCAGCGCGGATGCCTCGATGCCCGAGTCGTCGGCCAGCACCCACACACCCCCGCCCAGCGCCTCGAACACGTGGCCGGCCTTCAGGTCGGCGTTCTCGCGGAACGTCTCGCCGGTCTCGGCAGGCAGCTCGCCGGGGTGGGTCTCGACCTCGAAGCCGGGCAGCAGGCGCTCGAACTCGCGCGCCTTGTGCGCGTTATGCGTCGCGAGTACGAGCCTCATGCAGCACCTTGGTCTGCAGCGCCGAGATCTGCTCGATGCCGTCGGCGGCGAGGCTGAGCAGCTCGTCCAGCGAGGCACGCCCGAACGGCGTTTTCTCGGCCGTGGCCTGCACCTCGATCATCTGTCCCCGGCCCGAGATGACGACGTTCATGTCGACCTCGGCGCGCGAGTCCTCGGCGTAGGGCAGGTCGAGCATGGCGGTGCCGCCCACGATCCCGACCGAGACGGCCGCCACCGAGTCGGTCAGCGGCAGCTCCTTCAGCTTGCGCGCATCGACCAGCCCGGTCAGGGCCAGCACCAGGGCGACGTAGCCGCCGCAGATGGCGGCACAGCGGGTGCCGCCGTCGGCCTGGAGCACGTCGCAGTCGATCCACACCGTGCGCTCGCCGAGCGCCTTGAAATCGACGACCGAGCGCAGCGAGCGGCCGATCAGGCGCTGGATCTCGACCGTGCGGCCGTCCTGCTTGCCGCGGCTTGCATCGCGCGGCTTTCGCTCCGACGTCGAGCCGGGCAGCATGCCGTACTCCGAGGTCACCCAGCCGCTGCCGCGGCCGCGCATCCAGCCCGGCACCGTCTCCTCGATCATCGCCGTGCAGACCAGCCGCGTCTTGCCGATCGAGAACAGCACCGAGCCGTGAGCGTTCTCGATGAACCCCGGCTCGATCGTGACCGGCCGCAGCTGGTCGGGCGTGCGACCGTCGGCGCGGCTCACGCCGCCACCGCCAGAGCCGCCGGATCGACCCGCTCGACCTCGGTCAGCGGCAGCTGCAGGAAACGGCCGGCGACCTCGCGGAAGGCGCTCTCGTCGCCCGTGCAGAAAAAGCGGTAGCGGCCCTCGCGGCCGGGATCGTTGCCCACGCCGCGCCGCTCGAGCGTGGCCGCGACCTCGCGCGCCACCTCCTCGGCGGACGTGATCAGCGACACCTCGCGGCCGAAGATGCGCTGCAGCATCGGACGGATCAGCGGGTAGTGCGTGCAGCCGAGGATCACCGTATCCACGCCGGCCAGCTTGAGCGGCTCGGCGTAGCGTTTGGCCGCCTCGTGCAGCTCGTGGCCGTTGACGTCGCCCGACTGGATCAGCGGCACGAGCTCGGGGCAGGCCACCTGGGTCACCTCGACGCCCGCGTCCAGCGCGGCGATGGCGGCCGGATAGCGGCCGCTGTCGACCGTCGCCTCGGTGGCCAACACGCCCACCCGACGGGCGCGGGTGGCCTGCACCGCGGCATGCGCCTCGGGCGTGATGACGCCGATCAGGGGCACCTCGAACTCGCGCTGAAGATCGGGCAGGGCGGCGGAGGTGGCCGAGTTGCAGGCCACAACCAGCAGCTTCACGTCGCGCGCCGCCAGATGGCTGGCGACCTCGTGGGCGAAGCGGCGGATGGTGGCTGCCGGCTTCGGCCCATACGGGAAGCGCTCCGGGCTGGAGTCGCCGAAATACAGGAAATCCTCGTGCGGCAGCGTCACCAGGCACTCGTGCAGCACCGTCAGCCCGCCGACGCCGGAGTCGAATACGCCGATGGGCCGCGCGTCCATGCGCGGGAGTCTAGATGTATGACCTGCCGACGGTACGGGTCAGTTGGGGACGGCGATCACGGCCAGCAGATCCGAGCGGCCCAGGATACGGCCGGTGCCGGCATCGCGCAGCAGGATCACCGGCAGCTCGCGTGCCCACCGCAGCGTCCCGTTGCCCGTTGCGAACGAGGAGCCGGAGCTGACGCTGGCCGAGGTGAACGACGCCGGGAAGACGTAGGTCTCGGTGTTCGTCGCCCGCCCGAACGGGCAGACGCGGCCGGTCGCGCAGAAGCTGCGATCTTGGTGCACCTGGATCGTCATCCGGCGCCCCGGCTTGAACCGGGCCTGGACGTGGAACGAGCCCACCGTGATCTTGTTGGGCGTCGCGATCACCGTCTGCGTCCACGTCACGACGGCGCCGTTGCTTGCGGTGAAACCGCCACGGATCGGCACCCTGCCGCTGCCGAACACGTGCCGCTTGGGCGTCGCCTGTACAGTCACCGCGAGCGACGGAACCGTGCTGTGCGCCTTCCAGCCGGCGGCGGTCGAGAGCGCCGGCGGCAGGTGCAGCGTCAGCGTCCGCCGGCCGTAGTCGACGACGAAGCTCGACTGGCCGTGGATGCCCGGGTACTGCGAGAAGCTGAGCGCACCGCCGGCCGTGCCGGAGGCCGGACAGCCGGCCGAGAGATGCGCTGTCAGCACCTGATCGCGCGCGTGCTGCCCGACGGCCGTGACGTTGCACGCGGACGCGCCGGCATGCGCTGACTGGCGCCCGGCGAAGGCGGCAAGAATGACCGTTACCGCGGTGAACAGGAGCAGCCGCGACCTCATCTGGGCGGGGATACTACCGGTTATGGGCGTTGAGCGGATTTGCGCAGTTGTCCAATTCCGCCAAGCTCGGCAAAAGGCCGGGCGGCTGCGATATAACTCGAAAGGTAGGGCACACCACTATGGGGGAGTGACGTGAACCGATATCGAATCCACGCCCGGCGCGGGCTCGCCGGACTGTCCACGCTCGTGCTGCTGGCGGCCGTTCCGGCCGTGGCCGGCGCCAGCGGCAGCGGTGACGTCAGGGTCACCGACCACACGTACGTCAGCTCGGGGACGGCCGGTCACAACGACTCGGTGCTCCGGGAGTGCTCGGTCGCGCACGGGCGCAAGAACGAGCCCGCGGTGGCCGTCGACCCGCGCAACGCGAACGTGATGCTGGGCAGCTCGAACGACTACTGCGGCGTTTTCCAGAACGACGCCGACGGCGTCCCCCAGCCGGTGGGACCGATCTGGCTCGGCTACTACCGATCTCAGACCGGTGGCTCCAGCTGGACGAACTCGCTGGTGCCCGGCTATCCCGGCGACACCTCGGCCGCCGCGGCCACGCTCAGCCACATCCGCTCCACCTCGCTCGGCGACCCGACAGTCGCCTGGGATACCCACGGTCGCGCCTACTTCGGCTCGATCGGCGACCAGTCCGACATCTCGAAGAAGGCCGAGGGTGACATCAACATCTCGGTCTACGAGAACCCGGGCGGCGGCGCCGGGACGTCGGCCGACGGCTCGAAGTTCGTCGGATCCTTCACCGTCCAGCAGGGCACGCCGTCGCCGCTGTTCCTCGGGCACTTCAACGACAAGGTGTGGATGGACGTCGACCGCACCGGTGGCCCGAACGACGGCAACGTCTACGTCACGTGGACGCGGTTCGAGGGTAACGGCGGTACCAACCAGCTCTTCTTCAGCCGCTCGACCGACCATGGCCGGACGTGGTCGCACGCGGTCAAGCTGACCGAGTCAGCACAGAGCCTGCAGGGCTCGGACATCGCGATGACCAACAACGGCGACGTCTACGTATCGTTCGTGAACGACCACTGGAAGAACGATCGCCAGGACGCGGCTCGTTTCGTCAAGTCCAGCGACGGCGGGCGCACCTGGTCGAGCATCCGCACCGCGGCCGTGTTCGAGGGCTACGACGCCCAGGACATTGCCGCCTCGGGCGCACTGGAGGCCCGGGAGCTGGCCGGCGAGCGTGACGCGGTCGACAGCGAGGCCGAGGCCGGAACCGCTCGCGACTGCGGCGACGACTTCGATGCCTGCGCCTCGGGGTACACGTTCTTCCGTCACGACTCGTCGCCCCGCATCGCGGCCGACCAGTCGTCGCAGGGCGATCCCAACACCGTGTACATCGTGTTCCACGCCATCAAGCCAGGCAGCGAGGTGGCAACCGGCAGCACGTTCGGCGTGAACGGCTCCGGCAACGGCGGCCAGGCCGCCGCATACATCACCAAGACAAGCGACGGCGGCGCTCACTGGTCGACCCCGCAGCTGCTCGCCCGCGAGTCCTACGGCCACCAGATCTGGCCGGTGGTGGACGCCAACCGAGGCGTGCTGCGGGTGGCCTGGTACGACAGCCGCAACGACCCCTGCTACAGCCCGGCCCGGCCGATCGGCAACTGCGCCGGCGGCCGAACCGTTGCCTCACTCGATACCTTCTCGCGCACCTCCACCAACGGGGGCGCGAGCTGGGGCGCGGTGACCCGGCTGTCAACGGCGACGTCGAACCCGAACTACGAGATGTTCGATGGTCGGCGGGTGCCGTTCTGGGGCGACTACATCGACCTCTCTGCGGGAGGCGACCGGGCGTTCGCCGTGTGGACGGACGGACGCGACATCGTGCCGGGCAGCGATCTGCGCTTCCCCGACGACGGCGACAACGCCGACGTCAAGCAGTGCCGGACCGGTGACCTGTCGGTCGACCTCTGTCCGCACGCGGGTGGGCTCGACCAGAACATCTACGGAGCGCTGGTTCCGTAGAGCTCGCCGATCGCCGGGTGCCCGCCTGTTGCATGGCGGGTACCCGGCGATCACCCTCCAGATGGTCGATTCGATCTAGAGTCCCGCCATGGTTTCGACCCCGGACTGGCACACCGACGCCTTCCCCGAGCTGCGGGCTGCGCCGCCGTGGGTGATGCAGGAGATGATCGAGGCCCAGCCCGAGCTGCTGGAGCGGATCGCGACCGGCTCCGACACGGCCGCCCTGGCCCTGATGGCCAGGAGCGTCCAGCCGCTCACCGTTGTCGGATGCGGCACCAGCGAGCACGCCGCGCTGGCGGTGGCGGCGATGCTGACAGAGGCCGGCACCCCTGCCCGCGGCCGCCAGGCGTTCGAGGCGGCGCTCGATCCGCACCCGGGCGGAGCGGTGATCGGGATCTCGCACGAAGGCGGCACCGCGGCCACGATCCGCGCGCTGGAGGCGGCACGGGCGGCGGGCTCGGCCACCGGGCTGATCACGGCGGTGACCGATTCGCCCGCCACCAAACCGGCTGACGCCGTGCTGGCCACCCCGATGGTCGACCGCAGCTGGTGCCACACGATCGGCTACAGCTCACCGATCGCGGCCGGCCTGGCGCTGGCGGCGCCGCCACCGTCCGGGATCGTTCAGGGCGTTGCGGAGGCGGGCCTGCGCGCGCGCCCACAGGCGAGCGAGGTGGCTCGGGCGCTCGCAGGCTGCTCGCGGCTGATCATCGTCGGCTCGGGCGCCGACCGCATCACCGCCCGCGAGCTGACGCTCAAGATCGAGGAGGCGTGCCACCTGCCCTGCGCGATGCGCGACCTGGAGACGTTCCTGCACGGCCACCTGCCGGCCTGCGACGAGACGACCGGACTGGTACTGATCTCCCTCGACCGGCGGCGGCGGGACGAGCGTCGCCGGCGGGGCGAGACGCTGCTGGCAGCCGCGCGCCGGATCGGCATGCCGTGCGCGATGATCGCCGCCGGCGACCCGCCCCGCGACCGGCTCGACGCCGGCCTGATCGAGGCCCCGTCCGAGCCTCGGCTGCCGGCGGCCGCGGAGGCGCTGCTGGCGGCGACGCTGCCGCTGCAGTGGCTGGCCCACGAGCTGGCGATCGCCCGCGGCACCAACCCCGACCTGATCCGGCGCGAGCAGCGCGAGTACCGCGAGGCGGCCGAGATCCATGGCTAGGGCGCTGCACATCCAGAACGAGGCAACCGACCCGGCGGTGCCGTTCGTGCAGGCGTTGGAGCAGCGCGGCTTCGAGGTGGAGACGGTTCACGCCTACGCCGGGGAGCCGCTGCCCGACACGCTGGAGGGAATCGATGCGGTCGTGGCCGGCGGCGGCCTGGTCGACACCCACCAGGCGCACGAGCATCGCTGGCTGGGGCAGGAGATCGAGCT
>JAWVEC010000157.1:0-3774 GCA_033856975.1 Gaiellales bacterium | reverse complement strand
GCCGCCGGCGAGCGGCGGCTGCAGGTGGTGGGCGGATGAGGGCGATCGCCGCCACGCTTCGGGCCGCCGTGGCGGACGGGATCGCCAACCGCGGCTCGTTCTGGTTCCAGGTCGGCCTGATGATCGCGAACGACGTCACCTGGGTGCTGTTCTGGGTGCTGTTCTTCGGCCGCGTCGGGCACGTACGGGGATGGGCGGTACAGGACGTGATCGTGCTGTTCTCGATCCTGCTCGTCAGCGCAGGTGTCGCATTGGGCGTGTTCTCGAACAGCCGCCGGATCGGCCATCTGGCGGCCGACGGCGCGCTGGACGAGACGCTGGTGCTGCCGGTCTCGCCGCTGCCGTTTCTGTTGTCACGCCGCATCGACGCCGCCAACGTCGGCGACCTGCTGTTTGGGCCGGTGCTGTTCGCGGTGGCCGGACACCCGACGCCGCAGCGGGCCGTCCTGTTCGTGGTCGGCGCCGCGGCCGGATCGGTGGTGCTGGTGGGATTCCTGGTCGCCTGCGGTGCACTGACGCTGTTTGTGGGCGGTCGCGGCGAGCAGGCCGATCTGGGATTCAACGCGATCCTGATCTTCGCCAGCTACCCGCTCGACCTGTTCGGCGGGGCGACCAAGGTGCTCCTGTTCACGGCCGTCCCGGCGGCGTTCGTGACCGGCATCCCGGCCAGGCTGGTGCGCAGCTTCGACGCGCCGACGGCGCTGCTCCTGCTGGCCGTCGCGGTGCTGTTCGCCCTGCTCGGCTGGGGCCTGTTCGCGCTCGGCCTGCGCCGCTACAGCTCCGGCTCGATCTGGGCGCGCTAACAGCATTCCAACCGTCACAATCCCGTCACATCCGCGTCACAACCGGGCGGGGGGTGTTTGACTCCAATAATTGGGCTGCGGGGGAGAGTGGCTCAACCATCAGGGCGCGGTGTCACAAAGCTGTCACGGACGTGTGAAGATCGCGCGGGGAGTGTCTGGCACCGGTGGGCGGTCAGCCGTCGGGCCAGAGCAGATCGGCCAGCCGCTGCGACCACTCCTGGTCGCGGGCGGCGACGACCCGGGTGCGCGAGTCGAGGTCGAGCGGCATCGAGGCGACGTCCGGCATGAGCAGATGCGCGCCGGCTTCGCGCACGATCAGGGCGGCCGCGGCCAGGTCGACCGAGCGCGACGGCTTCAGCGACGCCACCCCGTCCAGCCGGCCGTCCGCCAGCTGGCAGAGCGCCAGCGCCAGCGCGCCCAGCACCCGGATGCGGCCGACGTGGCCGTCCAGCCGCCCGGCCGCGTCCGCGATCAGCGCCGCGTTGGTGGCCTCGAAGTCGACGATCCCGAGCCTCGGCTTGGGCCGCACACCACCCAGCGCCCGCCCGTTGACGGTCGCGCCCTCGCCTGATCTGGCAACCCACTCCTCACCGCTGCCAAAGTCGACGACATAGCCGAAGTGGACGTCGTCGATGGTGGGGCCGTCGGCGATCGCGATCGAGATGCAGTAGAAGGGCAGGCAGCGCTTGGCGTTGAGCGAGCCGTCGATCGGATCGACCACCACCACGCAGGAGCCGTCATCGTCGCCGAACCGGCGCTCCCCGAGCTCCTCCGACACCAGCCGGAACGAGACGCCGTCGGCCGCCAGCCGGTCGAGCCGCGCCACCGCCAGCCGCTCGGCCTGGTCGTCGATCACGGTCGTGTCGTCGCCCCCCATGCCGTGCCCCACCACCGGCTCGCGGTCGTCGCGGGTCGGCAGCTGCCCGAGCATCTCGCGCACGTCGGCCGCGACCAGCCGGCAGAACTCGAGCCAGTCCCGCGAACTCACTCGGCGCCGAGCGGGTTGAGCAGGAAGCCGGTCGCGAGCTTGGGGAAGAAGTAGGTCGACTTCTGGGGCATCACGCGGCCGCTGGCGGCCACCGCCTGCACCTGCTCGACGGTCGGCGCGCGCAGCAGGAAGGCGCTGCCCGCCTCGCCGCGGTCGACCATCGAGGTGGCGTTGTCGAGCCCGCGGACGTAGAGCACCTGGTCGGTGGTCAGGAACTGCTCGCCGTCGAGGCCGAGCAGCGGTGCCAGCACCAGCGCCTCGAGCACCGCCGCGTCGATCGCCCGCACCGCCTTGGGCATGCCCGGCATCGCCATCATCACCGTGCTGGTGTCGCGAACGCGCGCCAGCAGCGGAGGCCGGTCGCCGCCCCGCCAGATCGCGAAGGCGACGGTATCGGTGGGGATCGCCGCCAGCTCCGCCTCGACCCGGGCCGGGGACGTCCCCGCCGGCAGCTCGGTTACCGCGAACGCCGCCAAGAACCGGGGGTCGACCTCGCGGGCCGCCCGCACGACGCGGTGCGTCGGGTAGATCACCAGCCCCTCGCCGTGCAGGTTGGCGAGGTACATCAGGATGAAGTCGTAGGGCCGGTCATCGGCCGGGTCGCCGTCGCGCTCACGCTGCTCGGCGCGGTAGGTGAGCGCCGTCTCGTAGCGGTGATGGCCGTCGGCGATCAGGATCTCGCGCTCGGCCAGCGCGGCCTGGGCGGACGCGATCGCACCGGCCGAGGTGACCGACCAGAAGCGGTGCACGGTGCCATCGCCGTCGGTCGCCTGCATGTCGGGGGAGCGGCCGTAGTCCGGTGCCAGCGCCGCCCGCGGCCCGCCCTCTGCGTCGTCATAGAGGCCGAAGATGGGCGAAGTGTTGGCCCGCGTCGCGCGCATCAGCTCGAGCCGCGTCTGCTTCGCGTGCGCGTGCGTGCGCTCGTGCGGGCGCACGCGGCCCTGTTCGTACGGCGACAGCCGCACCGCGGCGAAGAAGCCGGCCCGCGTGCGGTCGACGCCGTCCGGCCCGGTGAACCGCTGTTCGTGCCACCACAGCGTCGGATCTGAGTCTCGCACCAACACGCCGTCGCGCACCCACTCGTGCAGCAGCTGTGCAGCGGAAGCGGGCGAGTCGGGCAGCTCGAGCCGCACCACCGCGTACTCGCTGCGCTTGAGCAGCGCCTCACGATCGGCCGGCGAGATGACGTCGTAGGGCGGGCAGATCACGTCTTCCAACGCGGCCCGCGAGCCGTCGTAGCGCAGGGCGCGGAGCGGCTCGAGCGCGGTGCGAGTGGTGGTCGACGACACGTCCGGCAGTCTAATCGAGCGAGCGACGCAATAGACTGCCTCCCGATGGCCGATGGTACCTACGTCTCGGAGCTGGAGGAGGGCGCGCTGGTCGAGGCGACCTTCGCGGTACAGCGAAAGCGCCAGCGACGCACCCGAAACGGCGACGCCTTCCTCTCGCTGGAGCTGGCCGACCGCACCGGCCGCGTGCCGGCGGTGGTCTGGAACGACGTCAACCTGCTCGGCGGCCGGTTCGACGAGGGCGACACCGTGCGCGTGCTGGGCAAGGTCGAGAGCTACGACGGCCGCCACCAGATCGCGATCCGCGACCTCAAGAAGCTGGAGCAGGGCGACGCGCTGGAGCTGGTGCCGGGCGCCCGCCGCGACGCCGAGACGCTGGACGGCATGCTCGAGTTCCTGGCCGCCGAGGTTCACAATCCCGGCCTGGCACTGGTGGTCGCCCGCTTCGTCGAGGACGACGAGTTTCGCCGCCGCTTCCGCACCGCCCCGGCCAGCGAGACGCACCACTCCTATGCCGGCGGCCTGCTCGAGCACACGGTGGCCGTGACGGCGCTGTGCCGCGAGACGGCGCAGCTCCACCCCCGCCTGAACAGCGACATCCTGCTGGCGGCGGCGCTGCTGCACGACGTGGGCCGCACCGAGACGTTCCGGCCGGGGGTGACGATCTCGGTCTCGGACGAGGGCCGGCTGATCG
>JAWVEC010000156.1:0-6464 GCA_033856975.1 Gaiellales bacterium | reverse complement strand
GCTGTTCCAGTCCTACAACGACGAGCTGGCGAAACAGGTCGGGCACGGCGTCGTGTTTCGGATCAACGATCCCTGGGTGCTGGCCGGCCTGCTGATCGGCGGCTTGATGCCGTTCCTGTTCGCGTCGCTGGCGATGGACGCCGTCGGCCGGGCGGGCAGCCAGGTGGTCGAGGAGGTGCGCCGCCAGTTCCGGGAGATCCCCGGCATCATGGAGGGCACCGCAAAGCCCGACTATGCGCGCTGCGTCGATCTGGTCACCCGCACGGCGATCCGCGAGATGCAGCTGCCGGCGCTGATCCCGGTGGCGGTGCCGATCGTGGTCGGCCTGATCTCATACCAGGCGCTGGGCGGCCTGCTGGTGGGGACGATCGTGACCGGCCTGTTCCTGGCCATCTCGATGACGTCGGGTGGTGGCGCCTGGGACAACGCCAAGAAGCTGATCGAGGACGGTGCGCACGGCGGCAAGGGCTCGCCGGCGCACGCCGCGTCGATCACCGGCGACACGGTCGGCGATCCCTACAAGGACACGGCCGGCCCCGCGATCAACCCGATGATCAAGATCACGAACATCGTCGCGATCCTGATCATTCCACTGCTGACGCGATAGTTCAGGCGGTATAACCCGCAGATGCCCGTTCAGCGCCGCCGTGCCGGAGGCCTTCACCGAGTCCTCGGCACGGCGGCGTTGTTCTCGACCGCCTACGGCAACGTCGGCTCGTCGATCTACTACGCGCTCGGTCTGGTCTCGATCTACGCGCTGGGGCTTACCCCGGTGGCGTTCGCGATCTCCGGCGTGATCTTCTTCTTCACGGCCGTGACCTACGCCGAGGCCACCGCCCGATTCCCCGAGGCCGGCGGCTCCTCCTCGTTCACGCGCCACGCGTTCAACGAGGGCGTCTCGTTCTTCGCCGGCTGGGCGCAGATGCTCAACTACACGGTCACGATCGCCATCTCGGCCATCTTCGTGCCCCACTACCTGGCCATCTTCGGCGGCGGGGACACCTTCCGCACCCACCCCTGGGACATCGTCGGCGGTGCGGTGGTGGTGCTGCTCTTGGTCTGTCTCAACATCGTCGGCGTCAAGGAGGCGGCCGGGCTCAACATCTTCCTCGCCCTCGCCGACCTGGGCACCCAGGCGCTGCTGGTGCTGATCGGCCTGTTCACGGTGCTGTCACCCGGCGTGCTGCAGGCCAACGTTCACCTTGGGGTCACTCCGAGCTGGAGGAACTTCATCGTCTCGATCCCGGTTGCCATGGTGGCCTACACCGGCATCGAGACGATCTCGAACATGGCCGAGGAGGCGATCGACCCGCCCCGCCACGTGCCCCGCTCGATCATGTACGTGGTGCTGGCGGTGTTCGCGATCTACGCCTTCCTGCCGTCGGTGGCGTTGTCGGCGATGCCCGTCGGCCCCGCCACCCCCGCGCAGGTCGCGGACGTCCAGAAGTACCAGTGCCCGAAGGGGGTGGAGCTTGGCGAGCAGACCACCCTTCTGGCATGCAGGTACGCGGGCGACCCCGTGGCCGGGGTGGTCGAGCATCTCGGCCTGCCCGACATCGTCACCTCGGGGCTGGGCTATTACGTGGCGATCCTGGCCGGCACGATCCTGATCATCGCCACCAACGCCGGCATCATCGGCGTCTCGCGCCTCACCTACTCGATGGGCCAGCACCGCCAGCTGCCGGAGGTGATCCGCCGCGTGCACCCGCGCTTCCACACGCCCTGGGTGGCGATCGTGCTCTACAGCTTGCTGGCGGTGGTGCTGATGGTCCCGCCCGGAGCGATCAACTTCCTGGGCAACCTGTACGCCTTCGGAGCGATGCTCTCGTTCACGCTCGCGCACGCCTCGGTGGTGCAGATGCGCCGCACAATGCCCGACCGCGACCTGCCGTGGCGGGGGCCGACCTCGTTCATGTGGCGCGATTTCGACGTGCCGCTGTTCGCCATCATCGGTGGGCTCAGCACGTTCGCCTTCTGGCTGGTCACGACATGGCTGCACTTCTCGGACGGCGTCGCTCCGGTGGGCGTCGCCTGGCTCGCCATCGGCATGGTCGTGTACTGGGTGTACCGGCGCTCGCAGGGCCTGCCGCTGACCGAGACGGTGCTGGCGGCGCAGGCGGTGCACGGCCCGGCGATCGAGGTCGAGTACCGCTCGATCCTGCTGCCGATCAGCTCCGACCACGTGGACGACGTGATGACCGCCACCGCGCTCCAGCTGGCGTCCGAGTCGGGCACGAGCGTGATCGTGATGTACCCGATCGAGGTGCCGTTGTCGGAGTCGATGTCCGCCCCGATGGAGACCGAGACCGACGAGGCGGAGCGGCAGCTGCGCGAGGCCGCGGCGCTGGGCCGCGAGTACGGCGTGAACGTGATCACGCGCATCGTGCGCACCCGAAACATCGGCCAGGCGATCGTCGAGGAGGCCGAGCGGCGCCGCTCCGAGATCATCGTGCTGGGCGCCCGCGACCGCAACAAGCCCGGCCAGCGCCTGTTCGGGCGCCGGGTCGACTACGTGCTGCGAAACGCCCACTGCCGGGTGATGGTCGGCGCCGAGCCGGCCGGCACCGAGCCGGGCGCCAGCTGATGCTGGGGGCCAACCGGGCGATGGGCGTGATCCTGATCGCGATCGGCGTTGCGCTGCTGCTGCGCACGGCCTCGCTGGGCGGCGGCCAGGTTGGCTACCTGGCGGGGGCCGTGTTCTTCGCTCTGGGCATGCTGCGGCTGCGCGCCGCGCGGTAGGCTGAGGGGCGCATGGCGCGCAAGATCCCGGTTCTGGAGCGGTTCCTCGGCGCACCCGCGCTGTACGCGATGGCGTACGGCGAGATCGGCAGCTCGCTGTACTACGCGCTCGGCATCACCGCCGTCTACGCGCTCTCGCTGACGCCGGTCGTGTTCCTGGTCGCGGGCGGCATCTTCGCGCTGGCCGGCGCCGCCTATGCCGAGGGCTCGGCCACGATCCCCGAGCCGGGTGGCGCGGCGACGTTCGCGCGCCGCGCCTTCAACGACCTGGTCGGCTTCATCGCCGGCTGGGCGACGGTGCTCGACTACGTGGTCGCGATCTCGCTGTCGGCGCTGTTCCTGCCCCACTACGTGCTGGGCGCGTTCGGCCAGGACTCGCTGAGCGAGAACCAGACGCTGGCGTTCGCGGTCGCGATCGTGGTGGCGGTGACGGCTGCGCGGCTGGTGCGCCGCACCAACGTCTACGTGGCCGGGATCGTGCTGTCACTGCTCGACCTGGTCGTACAGGTGGGGCTGGCCCTGTTCGGCCTGGTGCTGCTGTTCCACTACACGGCGCTGACCAACAACATCAATCTGGGCGTGAGGCCGACCTGGGGCTCGCTGGCGTTCGCGCTACCGATCGCGATGATCGGCTTCACCGGCCTCGAGAAGGTGACCAGCCTCTCGGGCATGGCGAAGGATCCCGCAAAGACGCTGCCAGACAGCGTCCGCACGTCGGTGTTCACGGTCGTGATCGTGTACGCCGCCGTCGCCACGGCCGCGATCTCGGCCTTCCCGTCGCAGCTCGACCCGGCGGCGCCGGCCGGGTACTCGAGCGAGCTCTCGACCAGGTGGCTGGACGCGCCCATGCTTGGCCTGGCGACCGCGGTCGGCGAGCAGTGGGGCAGCGGCGCCGCGATCGCGCTGCGGCTGGTGGTGGGTCTGACCGCCACCCTGATCCTGCTGCTCGCGATCACGACCAGCTTCTCGGGCGCTGCCCGGCTGTCGGTGTCGATGGGCGAGCGGCTGCAGCTGCCCCAACAGTTGGCGAAGCGCAGCCGCCGCTCGCTGCAGCCCACCTCGGCGCTGCTGGGCGTGGGGACGCTGGCGTGTGGCTTCTTGATCGTGGCGGCGCTGTTCGCGGGGGAGGAGGTGCTGTCGCTGGCCTCGATCTACAGCTTCGGCATCCTGATCGCGTTCGCTCTGGCCAACGCGTCGATCGTCTGGCTGCGGATCTCGGAGCCCGACCTGCCGCGGCCGTTCATGATGCGCGGCAACGTCTGGGTGCGCGGCCGGCTGATCCCGGTCACGGCGGTGGCGGGCGCGCTGACGGCGTTCCTGGCGTGGGTGATTGCGCTCGGCACGCATGCCGGCGCGCGTGACGTCGGCGTGCTCTGGATGCTGGCCGGATTGGCGTTGTACACGGGCGTCCGCGTACGCGCCCGCTTCCCGCTGATGGAGCGGTTCGAGCCCGGTGCGCCACCGCCGCAGGACGTGCTCGAGCTGCCGAATGGGCCGATCGTGGTGCCGCTGGAGGAGCTGGGCCCGATAGCGGATGAGATGATGGCCACGGCCTGCCGTCTGGCGATCGACAACAAGGTGCCGGTGGTGGGGGTGAGCGCGATCTCGGTGCCGATGCGCGAGCCGCTGGATGCGCCGCGGCCGGAGCGGGAGGCGGCGGTGGCGCTGGTGCAGGAGATGGCCGCCTCGCTGGCCAACGACTACGGCATCGAGTACCGGTCGGTGGTGGCGCGCACGCGCAGCCCCGGCCGCACGATCGTGGACGCGGTGATCGAGCACAACGCGGCGCTGATCGTGATCGGCTCGCCCGAGAAGCACCGCCTGGCCGCCAGCCGCGCGGAGGCCTTCTTCGGCCGCACGGTCGACTTCGTGCTGCGCAAGGCGCCCTGCCGCGTGATCGTGACCCACTTCCCGGCCGACGCCGAACTGGACGCCACGCCGGCCGTCACCTGACCCCTGCAACGATCAGGTCACAACCCTCCAACGCCCCCCGTATCAGGGGTCAGACCCCTCAAACGGCCGTCGCCACGTCCTCGCAACACCCACGGCGCCCCAGCAACGAACACGCCACGCGCCCGCAACACACCGCGCGGAGGGGTCTGACCCCAAATCCCGGCTGCGGGGCGGAGTTGGCACACCTGGTCAATACGGCCACGAACCGGTGGCACGCGTGCAACGCGGCGCGCGGAGGGGTCTGACCCCTGATACGGGTGGCGACACGGAGCCGGCACACATTTGAGGCGTGGGAGCGGGTCGGCGGCGCGAGCGCTACTGCCGCTCGAGCACCGGCAGCACGACCGGCGCTGAGAGGCTGAACGGCTTGGAGGCGACGCCGGCGGCGGCTGCTCGCACCGCCCCCTCAGCCGAGCTGTGGGTCAATATCACGATGTGCACGCCGTCGGCTGCGGGGTGCTGCACCACCTGCGCCACCGAGACCGACTGGTCGGCCAGCTGCTGCGCCACCTGGGCCAGCACACCGGGCGTGTCCTCGACCGTGAACCGCAGGTAGCACGGGCTCTCCAGCCGCTCGGGCGGGAAGCGGCCGACGTCGCGGTAGTGAACGTCGTGCTGCAAAAAGCCCGTGCCCTGCGTGCCGATCACAGCCACCAGGTCGCCGATCACCGCCGTGGCCGTCTCGTCGCCGCCGGCACCAGGCCCCTCCAGGATCACCTCGCGGATCGAGCGGCCCTGCAGCATCACCGCGTTGAACGCGCCGCCGACCGCCGCCAGCGGGTGCTCTCCGGCCAGCAGGCAGGGGTGCACGCGGGCCATCACCTCGCCGCCGGCCATCCGCGCCGAGGCGATCAACTTGACCGCGTAGCCCAGCTCGGCGGCATGCTCGACGTCAGCCAGATCGAGCTGGTCGATGCCGACGTGCGGCACCTCCTCCAGCCGCACCCGGGTGTGGAACGCGATCGAGGCCAGGATCGCGATCTTGGCAGCCGCGTCGGCGCCGGTCACGTCCTCGGTCGGATCGGCCTCCGCGTAGCCCAGCGCCTGCGCCTCGGCCAGCGCCTCCGCATACGGCGAGCCGTTCTGGATCATCTGTGTCAGGATGAAGTTGGTGGTGCCGTTGACGATGCCGTCGATGCGGTGCACGTTGGTCACGATCATCGACTCGCGCAGCACCTTGACGACCGGGATCGCGGCGCACACGCTGGCCTCGAACCGCAGCTGCACCCGGTTCGACTCGGCCGCTCCGAACAGCTGGTCGCCGTGCCTCGACAGCAGCTGCTTGTTGGCCGAGACGACCGACTTGCCGGCGCTCAGCAGCTCGAGCACGTGCTGGCGGGTGGGGTCGATGCCGCCCATCACCTCGGCCACCACCGAGATCTCGGGATCATCCCGCAGGCGGGCGAAGTCGGTGGTCAGCAGGCCGGCTGGCGCGTCGGGGTGCCGCGAGGGGTCGCGCACCAGCGCGGCCGCGACCTCGACCGGGTGGCCGGTGACGCGCTCGATCGCCTCGCTGCTCTCGGTCAGCAGCCGGTGCACGGCCGAGCCGACCGTGCCAAATCCGAGCAGTCCGACCTTGATGGGGGTGGGGGTCGCCACGGGGCGGCACGATACCCAATGCCCAGGCCACGGGCCGTCGCACCCACTTGATCGACGTTGTACGCTAACCGTATGAAACTGTTGATCGTAGGCTGTGGAAGGGTCGGCTCCGCGATTGCCACAAACATGGCCGCCGACGGCCACGACGTGACCGTGATCGACGAGGACGGCGA
>JAWVEC010000155.1:0-2546 GCA_033856975.1 Gaiellales bacterium | reverse complement strand
TCTATGTGACGACGGGTGATGGAACCACGGGCTCCGATACCGACGACGTCGCGCAGGATCTCGGCTCGATCCGCGGAAAAGTGCTGAGGCTCGATGTCGACGGGGCGCCGCCGGGAGAGCCTTATCGCGTGCCGCCGGACAACCCGTTTATCGGCACCGCAGGCGCGCGCCCGGAGATCTGGGCGTACGGATTGCGCAATCCCTGGCGGCTTACGGCCGACCGCGAGAGCGGGCAGATATGGGTGGGACAAAACGGGCAGGATCTCCGGGAAAGCGCGCATCTGCTGGTCCGGGGGGCTAACTACGGATGGAGCGCGTATGAAGGCTCGCGCGTTTTCATCGCCGGCCGATTGCGCGGGCCTGCGCCCTTCACGCCGCCGACCGTCGAGCATGATCACGGCGAATTCCGTTCGCTCACGGGTGGCATCGTCTATCGCGGGACGCGCTTCCCGGAGCTCGCCGGGGCCTATCTCTACGGCGACTGGGCCACGGGCCGGATCTGGGCGGCGAAACACGACGGCAGGCAGTTGCTGTGGGATCGTGAGCTGGTGGACACCGCGCTGGCCGTCACCGGTTTCGGCGTCACTCCGGAGGGCGACATCCTCGTCGTCGATCACGGCGGTGATGGCTTGTATCGCCTCGAGCGAGCTCCCGCTCCTGAGCCCACGGCCACGCAATTTCCCACACGGCTCAGCGAGACCGGGCTCTTCGCCGACGTCCCCTCGCTGCAGCCCGCAACCGGCGTGCAACCGTACGTCATCAATGCCCCAGGGTGGCACGACGGCGCGAGCGCAGACCGGCTGCTCGCGCTGCCGGGCACGAGCACCACCAAGGTGGCCGGAGACTGGGCGACCTGGGATCTCCCCGATGGCGCCGCCCTCGCGCAGACGCTCAGTCTGCCGGGCCGCGACGGCCACCCCGCGCGCCGCGTGGAGACGCGCGTGCTGCTGAAGCAAGCCAACGATTGGTCGGCTTACTCGTATCTCTGGAACGACGCGCAGGACGATGCAGAGCTCGTGCCAAAGGAAGGGAGACGCGTCCAGCTTGCCGATCGCCCATGGCTCGTCCCGAGCCGCTCGGACTGCCTGATGTGCCACTCGCGTGCGACGAAATTTGTCATCGGCCTGACTGGCGCGCAGCTCAACCGCAACGTGGAAATCGGCGGCCAGACGCGGAATCAGATCGAAGCGTTGATCACCCTCGGGCTCGCCAAAGGCACGATCCCGAAGCCCGAGGCCCCACGCTACGTGGACCCCTACAACCCGAGCGCCGCGCTGGCCGACCGGGCGCGTGCTTACCTCGCGACGAATTGCGCGCACTGCCACACGTCGGAAGGCGGCGGCAACACCCTGATGAATCTGACGCCCGCGGTGGCCCCCGCGGCGCAGCACCTCATCGATGCGCCACCCGAACACGGCGACTTCGGTCTTCCCGACGCAAAGATCGTCGCCCCCGGGAACCCAGGGCGCTCGGTCCTGGCCATCCGCGTGGCGTTGCGCGGCGCAAGCGGCGAGATGCCGCCGGTGGGAACTCTGACGGCCGATCATGCGGGCGTGCAGATGCTCCTGGACTGGATCCAAAGCCTGCCAGCGCCGGCGCCGCAGCCTTGAATCCGGGAGTCATTGACGCGCCGCGACGACCTGTGTTCTCGTGGCTTCATGGCGAGCTGCCCGACTCTTCAAAAAGCAACGCGCCGCTTGTGCCTGCTGTGGCTCTTTGCGGCCGCCCTCTCCGCCCGCGCCGCCGACATCGAGCGCATCTGGCTCACGCATCGCACTCCCGATGATGCGACGATTACCGTTCATTGGGAGACGAAAGAGCCGGGCGGTTCGGTCGTCGACTTTGGCCTCGACGAGAAGCTCTCGGAGCGCGTCGCCATCCAGGAAAGCGCGACGTTGCATCACGTAGACATCCCGCTGGCGCAGACGGATGCGGTCTACCGGTATCGGGTCAGCACGGCGGGCCACCGCTCGGATGTTCATGAGTTCCGCAGCCTCCCCGTCGATGAGCTGCGGGTGGCGGTCGTGGCCGATACCGGCGCCTCGATGGAAGCGTGGCCGGCCGCGCTGCTCGGGCAAAAACCGCATCTGCTGTTGAGCGCGGGCGATCACGTGCCGGCGCTTCACGGAGCGCAGCCGGTCGCGCCCGACACGACGACGGCCTTCAGCAACTTGGTGGACAAGGCGCCGCAGCTTTTTCGCACCACGCCGTGGATTCCGCTGCTCGGCAATCACGATCGCGAAATCCGCTCCCGCGGCCCCGGCCCGAAACCGCCGGACGAGCCGGTCTACGATGTGGAGGCGACGGCCTACCGGAAGTTCTTCGGCCTGCCGGCGAATGGCTGGCGCTGGCACTTCGATCTGCCGCGCTTCGGGCTCCGCTTCGTCGCGGCCGATCTCAGCCATCTCAGCGACATGGGGACGAACTGGCAGACCTGTCATCCCTTCGCCAAAGGGAGCGAGCAATTCGCCTGGTACGAAGCGCTCATGAAGGAGAATACGCAGCCGTTCCTCATCACGCTCTACAACGAGAAAAACTCCACGGTG
>JAWVEC010000154.1:0-23848 GCA_033856975.1 Gaiellales bacterium | reverse complement strand
GGCCGTTCACCAGCTGCGGCGTTCCGCCCAGATGGCACTCGAGGGTGCGGCTGGAGCGGAACTTGATCCAGCCCATGCCCAGCAGCTCGTTGGCCGACAGGTCGGTCGCCAGCGGCCGCGCGATGTCGCGTCCGATCTGGGGCAGGTGCAGAATGCTCGTGGCCGACACCAGCTGGTGGGCGATCGCCTGCATCACCAGCTGCTGGCGGGCGGTGCGGGTGATGTCCGAATCCTGCGGGTTGGTGGTCTTGCGGATGCGGGCAAAGGCCAGCGCGTTTCGGCCGTTGAGCGTGATCGGCCCCTTCGCGAAGTGCCACAGCTTGCCGCCGAACTTCTCCGACGAGTCGACGCGGGTGGGGTTGGTGATGGTGACGCCGCCCATCGAGTTGATCAGGCTGATGAAGCCCTTGAAGTCGACCAGCACGATGTGGTTCACCTTGAACCCGGTGAGCCGATTGATGGTGCGGATCAGCAGCGGCGATCCGCCGTAGGCGAAGGCGCTGTTGATCTTGTCGTCGCCGTGCCCGGGGATCGGCACCCGCAGGTCGCGCGGGATCGAGAGCAGCGAGATCAGGTGCTTGCCGGGATCGGTGCGCACGAGCAGGATCGAGTCGGCGCGGGCGGTCGTGTTGCCGCCACGGCTGTCAGATCCCAGCACCAGCGTCACCGCGGGCGTGGTGAGGATGTTGCCGGTCGGCGTCAGCGCCGCCTTGGTGCGGTTGTCGAGCCGCTTGTTGGCATGCGCCACCTCGTTCGAGAACGAGCGGTATCCCAGGTACAGCCAGAAGCCGAACAGCAGCACGATCGCCAGCGTTCCCAGCAGCAGGCCCCTCCGCCAGCCGGGGACCCAGCGCCGTCGCTGAGGCGGCACGGTCGCCACCTGGCGGCCGGGAAGCGGTGGCGGCGGCGTCCCGTCCATCCGCGGCGCGGGCAGTCCTTCCGGCGTGGGCGGACGGTCGTCCGTGACGGTTGCCGCCGGGGCACGGCCAAAGGAGAACCGTGCCGCTTCGGGGTCATCCGCTCGAACGTGCCCGCCGCGGTACACACGGTAGGGCTTGGGCCTCTGGTGCTCGGGCACGACCCTGTTATGTTAGCCACGCTCATGGCGGATTCCTCCCCTTCTCCAGTGGTCGGCATCGACCTCGGCGGCACCAGCATCAAGGCGGCGCTGGTCTCGCCGCAGTACCAGATGCTGGCCCGAAACGCCGTTCCCACCGACCTGCGCAGCCAGACTGCGCTGCTGGATGCGATCCAGCGGCTGATCGAGTCGGTGGTGGGAGAGCACACCGTCGGCGGGGTTGGATTCGGCCTGCCGTCGCAGATCGATCAGCACAACGGACGGGTGCTCGACTCGGTCAACGTGCCGCTCGAGGAGCTCGACTTCAAGGCCGAGATGAACCGCCGGCTGGGCGTCCCGGTCGAGATCGACAACGACGCCAACGTGGCCTGCCTTGCGGAGGTGAGGATCGGCGCCGCCCGGGGTGCCCGTCATGTGGTGATGCTGACGCTGGGCACGGGCGTGGGCGGAGGCCTGGTGCTGGACGGCCGGCTGTACCGAGGCTCGATCGGCGCCGGCGCCGAGCTCGGCCACATGGCGATCGACGAGAACGGCCCGCCCTGCCAGGGCCACTGCCCCGGCCGGGGCTGCCTCGAGGTGCTGGTTTCGGCCACCGGCGTGATGGCCGCGGCGCAGCGGATCGCCGACGATCACCCCTCCGGGACGCTGGCGGCGGCCCGCGACGGCGGCCATGACCTCGACGTCCGGTTCGTGATCGGGCACGCCGCGTCCGGTGATGCGGAGTGTCAGGAGGTGCTGGCCGTCGTCGGCCGCCACCTCGGGGTTGGCATCGCCAACTACGTCAACATCTTCAACCCCGAGCTGGTCGTGATCGGAGGCGGGATCAGCTCTGCCGGAGAGCACCTGCTGGGGCCGGCGCGGGTCGAGTACCAGCGCCGCGTGCTTCGGGCGACGGGCACGGCGAGGGTGGTCGTCGCCGAGCTGGGCAACGACGCCGGCGTGCTGGGTGCGGCCGCCCTGCTGCTCGATGACTGACGCCGGCGATCGACCGGGGGCGCTGGTCGTCTGCCCGACACCGATAGGCAACCTGGGCGACGTCACCCTTCGCGTGCTGGACGAGCTGCGGCGGGCCAGCGTTGCCGCATGTGAGGACACCCGGCGATCGCGGACGCTGCTCGAGCGACACGGCGTCAGCGTACCGCTGACGGCGCTGCACGAGCACAACGAGCGCGCCCAGGCGCCCGCGCTGCTGGCCAGGATCGCGGCCGGTGATCGCGTCTGCCTGCTGACCGACGCCGGCATGCCGGCGCTTTCTGATCCCGGCGCGCACCTGATCCGCGAGGCGCTGTCGCGGGGGCTGGAGGTGGTCGTCCTGCCCGGAGCATCGGCGGTCATCACCGCGCTGGTCGCGTCCGGCATGGCCGGCGGCGGCTTCGCCTTCGTCGGCTTTCTGCCCCGCACACCGGGGGCGATCCGATCGCTCTTGGAGCGCGTCGACGGCGCCGGACTGCCGGTGGTCGCGTTCGAGTCGCCGCGGCGCCTGCCGGCGACGCTGGCGCATCTGGCCGCGCTCGACGGCGAGCGGCCCATGGCCGTCTGCCGCGAGCTGACCAAGCTGCACGAGCAGGTTGCGCGTGGCACGGCCGCCGATCTGGCCGCGACGTTCGCCACGCCGCCCAAGGGCGAGATCGCGCTGGTGATCGGTGCCCGCAATCTCGACCAGCCGGATCTGCCTGATCAGGCGATGCTGGCCGAGCTGGCGGCGGCGCTGGGCGCCAAACGGGCGGCGGCGATTGCGGCCGAACTGACGGGGCTGTCGCGAAACCGCATCTACGCCACGATCACGTCGCGCTGACGACCTCGCCGCGCAGATGCGAGATGCAGGCGGCGCAGATCGAGCGTTCGTGGAACGCCGTCAGTTCGTCCAGCGACGAGCAGAACACGCAGCGGTCGATCGGCCGCGTCAGCACCACGGAGTCGCCCTGGATGCTGATCTCGAGCGGGTCGCGGTCGCGGATCCCGAACCGTTTGCGGATCTCGACCGGGATCACGATCCGGCCCAGCTCGTCGATCCGGCGGATGACCCCTCCGGCCCGGCGAGCCTCGCTGCCGGTCGCTGCGTCAGCCCCCCTGGTTCCGCTCGCCATCCGCATCTCCACGTCGCATCGGTAGGATGCGGCCAGCATAACGACGCCCACGGCGATTTGCCAGACAACGTCTTTAAACATGGCTTTCTCTGTCACGACACCCATCTACTACGTCAACTCCGATCCGCATCTTGGCCATGCGTACACGACCGTGGCCGGGGACGTGCTCGCCCGTCACCATCGCCGTTGCGGCGATGACGTGTTCTTCCTGACCGGCACCGATGAGCACGGCGGCAACGTCGCGCGCGCCGCCGAGGCCGCCGGCCTGCCTCCCAAGGAGTTCTGCGATCAGGTGTCCGAGCGGTTCCGGCGGCTGACCCACGCCATGGACTCGACCCCCGACTTCTTCATCCGCACGACCGACCCCGAGCACGAGCAGCGCGTGCAGCGGTTCGTGCAGCGGCTCCACGACGAGGGCCACCTGTACGAGGGCACCTACGCCGGGTTCTACTGCAGCTCGTGTGAGGTGTTCTATGCCGAGACCGACCTTGTCCAGCCCGGCAACCTGTGCCCGATCCACCATCGCCCCACCGAGTGGGTGGAGGAGAAGAACTGGTTCTTCCCGTTGTCCAAGTGGGCGCCGCGGCTGCTCGAGCTGTACGACGGCCAGCCCGACTTCGTGCGTCCGCGGGCGCGGTTCAACGAGGCTCGGTCGCTGATCGCGGGAGGGCTCGAGGACGTCTCGTTCACGCGCGCCTCGGTCAGCTGGGGCGTGCCGGTGCCGTGGGAGCCGAGCCAGACGATCTACGTCTGGGTGGACGCGCTGCTCAACTACATGACCGCCCAGCAGTACGGCCTGGGACGCGACGTCACCGCCACCTTCTGGCCGACCTCGCTGCACCTGATGGCGAAGGACATCCTGCGCCTGCATGGCATCGTCTGGCCGGCGATGCTGATGGCGGCCGGCTACGAGCCGCCGCGCGGGCTGTTCGTGCACGGCTACTTCACCAGCGACGGCCAGAAGATGAGCAAGACGCTGGGCAACGTGATCGACCCGTTCGAGGTGATCGAGCTGCTGGGCAGCGACGCGCTGCGCTTCTACCTGCTGCGCGAGGTGCAGTGGGGCGGGGATGGCGACGTCACCTGGGAGGGGCTGCACCGCCGCTACGAGGGCGAGCTGGCGAACGATCTCGGAAACCTCGTGTCGCGCGCCACGGCGATGATCACCCGCTATCGCGACTCGCTGGTGCCGGCCGGACACAACGCGCTCGATCCGGTGCACGAGTCGGTGGCGGCGCGGATCGCGGCCACCGACCTGACCGGCGCGCTGGAGGAGATCTGGACGCTGGTGCGGCGAGCGAACCGGTTCGTCGAGGAGCAGCAGCCGTGGGTGCTGGCGAAGAGCGACCGGCCCGAGGACGTGCGGGCGCTGGACGATGCCCTGTACACGCTGGCCGACACCGTGCGCGCTCTGGGTGTGCTCCTGTATCCCTACATCCCGGCTGCCGCAGCCAAGATCCTGGCCGCCGTCGGCGATCCCGACAACGTCGGCTGGGAACGGGCCGGCCTCGGCCTGCTCGAGGCCGGCAGCCGGGTGCAGCAACCCGAGCCGATCTTCCCCCGCGTCGTCCCCGCGCCGTGATCGACACCCATGCCCACCTCGAGAGCTGCGAGGGTGGGGCGGACGAGGCGGTCGCCGCCGCCGCGGCCGCCGGCGTCGGGCGGATCCTGACCATCGGCCGCGAGCAGGCGGTGGAGCTGGCCGAGCGGCACGCCGGCGTGTGGGCGGTGACCGGCTGGCATCCGCACGAGGCGGAGCAAGCCGATGTGTCCGTGCTGCGACCACTGCTGGCGCATCCCCGCACCGTCGCCCTGGGCGAGGTCGGGCTCGACTTCTATCGCGACAACGCCGATCGGGACGACCAGCGGCGGGTGTTCGGCGAGCAGATCGAGCTGGCCAACGAGACCCGCAAGCCGCTCGTGATCCACACTCGCGACGCCGACCATGAAACGTTCCCGATGCTGCTCTCGGCGCGGGTGCCGGTGGTGCTGCACTGCTTCTCATCGCCCGACCGCTTGGACGAGGCGGTCGATCGCGGCTACTTCGTCTCCTTCGCCGGCAACGTCACGTACCCGAAGGCGGTCGAGCTGCAGGAGGCCGCCCGCCGCGTGCCCGAGTCGCTGCTGCTGGCCGAGACGGACAGTCCGTACCTGAGCCCGGTGCCCCTGCGCGGGAGCCGAAACACGCCCGCAAACGTGATGCACACCCTGTCGCTGTTGGCGCGCCTGCGCGAGGTCGACGAGCAAACGCTCGAGGCGGCGATCGAGCACAACGCGGCTGGCGTGTTCGGCCTGCCGTGAGCAGCACCGCGCTCGGCCTGGCGCTGGCCGCTGCGATAGTGCACGCGCTCTGGAACGTGCTGGTGGGCGGCGCGCGCGATCCGCGGCCGGCCGCCGCGGTCGCGATGCTGGCAGGCGTGGTGGTGGCCGCGCCCGCGGCCGTTGTCTGGTGGGACGTGCGGGCGGCCGCCGTGCCGTGGATCGCCGCCTCGGCGGTGCTCGAGCTGGCGTACGTGGTGCTGCTCGCGGCCGCCTACCGGCGGGCCTCGGTGGCCGCCATCTATCCGATCGCCCGAGGCGCCGCTCCGGCCCTGGTGCTGGTGGCGGCGGTGGCCGCCGGCGCGTCCACCAGCGCCGGGCAGCTGGCCGGCGTTGCGATGGTGGTGGCGGGCATCGCGCTCGTCCGCGGCGGTGCCGTTACCGGGCTCGGCCGCCGCGACCTGCTGCTGGCGCTGTCGGTGGCGGTCACCATCGCCGGCTACACGCTGGTCGACAAGCGCGGCCTCGAGCACGCCTCGCCGGTGCCCTACCTGGAGGCCGTGATGGTGGGGCCGGCGCTTGTCTACGGGCTGTACGTCGCCCGCCGCGTCGGCTGGCCGGCTCTGCGGGCGTCGGCCGGACGCACCTCGCTGCTGGCCGGTGTCTGCATGTTCGGCGCCTACGCGCTGGTGCTGGCGGCGCTGGAGCGGGCGGCCGCCGCGCCGGTGGCCGCCGTGCGCGAGTCGAGCATCGTGATGGCGCCGCTCTTGGCCGCGCTGCTGCTGCGCCATCCGATCGGCCGGCGCGGTCTGCTGGGGGCGGTGGTGGTGGCCGCCGGTGTGTCGCTGGTGGCGCTGGCATGATCCCGCCCGTGAGCAAACAGGTCTCGATCGCCCGCATGCGCGAGCTGGGCATCACCCCCGACCGCGATCTCGGCCAGAACTTCCTGACCGACGACAACGTGCTGGGCATGATCGGGCGGATGGCCGCGCTCGGCGCCGCCGATGTGGTGCTCGAGGTCGGGCCGGGTCTGGGCGTGCTGACGCGATGGCTGGCCGAGCGGGTCGCGGTGGTGCACGCGATCGAGATCGACCGACGGCTCGAGCCGGCACTGGCGCTGACCCTGGACGGCGTCCAAAACGTGCGGCTGCTGTTCGCCGATGCGCTCCGCGTCGACCTGGCCGGGCTCAGCCCCGCACCCACCGCCCTGGTCGCAAACCTGCCCTACAGCGTCGCGACCCCGGTGATCATGGAGTCGCTGCCGGTCTGCTCGCGTTTCTGCGTGATGGTGCAGCGCGAGATCGGCCAGCGCCTGTTCGCCCAGCCGGGCAGCAAGTCATACGGCGCCGTCTCGGTGCTGGTGCAGCTGTGCTGCGCCAGGCTGGCGACGCGGCCGGTGTCGCGCAACGTGTTCACGCCGGTACCCAAGGTCGACTCGGCGCTGGTGGCGTTCGAGCGTCGCAGCGATATCTGCGTATCGCCCGAGTGGGATCGGCTGCGCGAGCTCGTGCACGGCGCGTTCGCCCATCGCCGCAAGCGGATCGACAACTCGCTGGAGCTGGCCGGGATGCCGCCGCCGCCTCCGGCGCTGGCCTCGTTGCGCGCCGAGCAGCTCACCCCGGAGCAGTTTCTGGAGCTGCTGTGACCACGATCCTGGCCCCGGCCAAGATCAATCTCTGCCTGCGTGTGGGCGAGCGCCGCGAGGACGGATTCCACCGCGTCGCCACGCTGTTTGCCGCCATCGACCTGCACGATCGGATCGAGCTCGAGCCGGCGGACGAGACGGTGGTCGAGGGCTTCGCCGACGACACGCTGGTGCGGCGCGCGCTGGAGGCGCTGGGCGAGACGCGGCGGGTGCGGCTGGAGAAGCGGATCCCGGTCGCGGCCGGCCTGGGCGGCGGATCGTCGGACGCGGCCGCCGTCCTGCGGGCGCTGCGCGGGCGGCGGACGGTGGCCGAGCTGTACGAGATCGCGCGCGGGCTGGGTTCGGACGTGCCCTTCTTCCTGTCCGGGCTGGAGACGGCGATCGGCACCGGCCGCGGCGACGTGCTGCAGCCGCTGCCCGACTTCCCTCGCAGCTATGGGATCGTGCTGGTGCCCTCGGCGACCGGGCTCTCGACCGCGGACGTCTACGCGGTCTGCACGCCCAATCCGATCTTCGCCGCGGTCAGGGGCGACCTGATCCGCGGCGTCCACACCGCGCACAGCGCCCGGGACGTCGCCGCGCTGGTCGCGAACGACCTCCAGCCGGCGGTGCTCGGCCTACGCCCGGAGCTGGCCGAACCGCTGGACGCGCTGCGCTCGGCGGGCGCGCTGGCGGCGGCCGTCTCGGGCAGCGGCCCGACCGTGTTTGGCATCTTCGACGATGCCGATGCGGCACGATTGGGAGCGGATGGGATCGCGGACTCGATCGTGGCGGCACCGGTGTAGCATTCATTCATCATGGCTGAATGGAACCTTTCCACCGATCAGGTGACGCTGGAGCAGAAGTCGCCGCGGCGCTCGCCGGTTGCGTGGGTGCGCGCGAACAGCATCCGCATCTCGCTGCTGGTGGGCGCACTCGAGGCGGTGCTTGCCTGGAGGGCCGGCTTCCGGCTGATGTGGCTGGTGGGGATCGCAGCCGTGTTCGGCTACCTGTACGTGCGCCGCCGCGTGCCGGTGCGCCTGCGCCGGCCGTTGTGGATGGTCGCGATGTCGCAGGCCGTGGCCGGCATCGTGGTGCCGGCGATCTTCGGGCTGTTCTTCATCGCCGCCGTGATCGGCGCGCTGCTGCTGGTGATCATGGTGCTGGTACTGCTCGGCGACCTGCGCAAGACGTAGACCACGGCGGAGCCTGCAAAGCGTCGCCTCGCGGTGTCGCTGCGGTCGGCCCGTGCGAAGCACTGTGCCTCCCTTGCTCCTGGCGAGGCTCTTTTCGGCTCCGTGCCTGTCTATGACGGGCTGGACCAGAGCGCGTATCGGATACGAGCGACCGCAACGTAGGAAGCGGTCGGGACCGTATACTCGTGCGTGCCTGACCATGCCGATGGGGCGTGGCCAAGTGGTAAGGCAGCGGGTTTTGGTCCCGCGACCCCTGGTTCGAATCCAGGCGCCCCAGTTTGTCTGACCCCACCACCGCACCGCTCGCCTCACTCGTCCTCGCCGCCGGCAAGGGCACGCGCATGCGATCGCGGCTTCCCAAGGTGCTGCACCGAGCCTGCGGCCGCACGCTGCTCGAGTGGTCGCTGCTGGCCGCGCGAGATGTGGGCGCCGACCGCACCGTCGTGGTCGTCTCGCCCGAGTCCCAGCAGATGGCCGACCTGGTGCCCGAGTGGGCGGCGACGGCCGTTCAGCGCGAGCCGCGCGGCACCGGAGACGCCGTGCTGGCGGCCCGCGAGGCGCTGTCAGACTTCGACGGCGACGTGCTGGTGGCCTACGCCGACACGCCCCTGGTGGACGCCGAGACGCTGCGCGGCCTGGTCGACGCGCACCGCGCCGCGAACGCCGACGCCAGCCTGCTCACCATCACGCGCGACGAGCGCACCGGCTCGGACTTCGGCCGCATCGTCCGCGACGCCGGCGGCGAGATCGCGCGCATCGTCGAGCTGCGTGACGCGGATCCCGAGCAGCGCGAGCTGCGGGAGGTCAACTCCGGCATCTGCATCTTCCGAAGCGCCCGGCTGTGGCCGGCGCTGGAGCGGCTGACGCCCGACAACGACCAGGCCGAGCTGTACCTGACCGACGTGTTCGGCCTGCTGGTGGCCGACGGCTGCCGCGTGATCGCCCATCGCGGCGAGGACGCCTCCGTCGCGCACGGCATCAACACCCGCATCGACCTGGCGGAGGCGGACGCGCGCCTGCGCGAGCGCATCAACCGGACGCACATGCTGGCCGGCGTCACCATCGTCGACCCCGTCAGCACGTTCGTTGAGGCCGACGTGGTGCTCGAGCAGGACGTGATCCTGCATCCGTTCACAGTGCTTCGGGGGACGACGCGGGTCGAGTCGGGCGCCGAGCTGGGGCCGCATGTGGTGGCGGTGGACGCGACGATCGGCCGCGATGCCCGCGTCGGCCCATTCTGCTACCTTCGTCCCGGCGCGACGCTGCTGGCCGGAGCCAAGGCGGGCACGTTCGTCGAGGTCAAGAACTCGGTCATCGGCGAGGGCGCGAAGGTGCCGCATCTGTCCTACATCGGCGACGCCGAGATCGGCTCCGGCTCCAACATCGGTGCCGGTGCGATCACCGCCAACTACGACGGATCGAGCAAGCAGCGCACCACGATCGGCAAGGACGTCCACACCAGCTCTCATAATGTCTTCGTCGCGCCGGTCACGATTCACGACGGCGCCTGGACGGCGGCGGGGTCCGTGATCACGGACGACATCCCGCCCGATGCCCTGGGAGTTGCCCGTGCCAAGCAGACCAACATCGAGGGATATGGAAAGCGAAAGCGCAGTCAGCGTTGAGGCGCCGATACCCTTGTTTCCGACGGTTCCCGGGGCGGCCCCGGTCGTGAGCGAGGGACACGCCACCTGGATGGAGCGGACGCCGCACAAGCGGCTGATGCTGTTCAGTGGCCGGTCCAACCCCGAGCTGGGGGAGAAGATCGCCGCCCATCTTGGCGTGGAGCTGGGGCAGGCCACGCTCAAGACCTTCACCAACGGTGAGGTGTACGTCCGCTACGAGGAGTCGATCCGCGGCGCCGACATGTTCATCGTCCAGTCGTGCTCGTCGCCCACCAACGACTCGCTGATGGAGCTGCTGATCATGATCAACGCCGCCCGGCTGGCCTCGGCCAAGCGGATCACGGCCGTCATGCCCTGGTTCCCCTACTCACGGCAGGACAAGAAGAGCGCTCCTCGCGAGCCGATCACCTCGAAGCTGGTGGCCGACATGCTCGAGGCGGCCGGCGCCGATCGGGTGCTCACGATGGACCTTCACGCCGGCCAGCTGCAGGGCTTCTTCAAGATCCCCGTCGACCACATGACGGCGGTGCCGCTGCTGGCCGACCACTTCCGGCGCGTGGTCGGAGACATCCCGCCCGAGCAGATGGTCGTCGTCTCGGGCGACGCGGGCCGCGCAAAGCTGGCCAAGAAGTTCTCGGAGATGCTCGGCGCGGGCCTGGCGCTGATCACCAAGGAGCGGCCCGAGCAGCAGATGGCCGAGGTGACCAACGTGATCGGGCGCGTGCGCGACAAGGTCTGCATCGTGATCGACGACATGATCGACACGGCCGGAACGCTGTGCGCAGGCGGCCAGGCCCTGGTCGAGCTGGGAGCCACCGAGGTCTACGCATGCGCCACCCACGCCGTCTTCTCCGGCCCGGCGCTCGACAACATCGCCAACAGCGTCTTTCGGCAGGTGATCATCACCGACACCATCCCCGGCAACCCGATCACGCGGCCCGACAACGTGCAGGTGCTGTCGGTTGCACCGATCCTGGCTGATACCATCTCCAACGTCTTCAACGACGATTCCGTCTCCGGCCTGTTCCACGGCGGGAATCAGCTCTTCTAGCGGGTCGTCACTCTCGGGAGCAAGCGATATGGCTGATGTGAAACTCGAAGTACGCTCGCGCGACGGGCGCGGTGCCAAGGCAGCTCGGGCGGTACGCGCCGTGGGCGAGATACCCGGCGTGATGTACACGTCGCAGAGCGGGACGCAGGGATCGACCGCGATCTCGGTCGGCGCCCGCGACCTGCGCACCGCCGTCTCGGGACCGGGCGGTTTGCATGCGATCATCGATCTCAAGGTTGACGGAGCGGGCAAGACGCACTCCGTGATCATCAAGGACATGCAGCTGGATCCGGTGCGAGACCGCGTGATCCACATCGACTTCCACGAGGTGCGGCTCGACCAGCCGATCAACACGATCGTGGTCGTCCATATCGAGGGCGTGCCCCACGGCGTGGGGATGGGCGGAGTTCTCAGCCAGCCGACGCATGAGCTGAACATCTCGGTGCTGCCGACGGAGATCCCGGAGCAGATCCTGGTCGACGTCAGCGCGCTTGAGATCGGCGGTTCGCTGCGTCTGGCGGACGTGCCGGCACTCGCGGGCGTGACGTTCCTCGATGATCCCGACGGCACGGTGCTTGCCACCGTCAGCGCGCCGATCTCGGAGGAGGAGCTGGCCGAGGCCGAGGCGGAGGCCGCGGGCGAGGTCGAGGGCGAGGAGGAGCCGGAGTCGGAGACCGACGAGGAGTCGGAGACCGAGGATGGCGAGGAAGCGCCCGCCCAGGAGCCGTCCGGCGACGAGTAGCCGCGGGTGAGCCTGCTTCGCCGTTCGCGCGAGTCGTCTCTCTCGTATCTGGTGGCGGGGCTCGGGAATCCCGGGCCTCGCTACCGACTCACCCGGCACAACGTGGGGCAGCTCGCCGCGGAGCTGCTCGCCGAGCGCCTGGAGGGCTCGTGGCGGAGCCGGTTCCAGGCCCGTGTCAGCGAGGTGCGGGACGGCGATCAGCGGCTGGCGCTGCTGATCCCGGAGACGTTCATGAACGACTCCGGGCGGTCGGTCGCGCCTGCGCTCCGCTTCTGGAAGCTGCCGGCCGGCCGGCTGCTGGTGATCCATGACGAGCTCGACCTCGAGCTGGGCGACGTTCGCGCCAAGTTCGGCGGCGGGCTGGCGGGCCACAACGGCCTGCGGTCGCTGGCCGACGCGCTGGGCACCAACGACTTCCTGCGCGTGCGCGTCGGCATCGGCCGCCCGGAGCGGGGCGATCCGCGCCCGATCGCGGACTGGGTGCTGCAGCCGTTTGCTCCCGATACCGACGTGGACGCGCTGGTGCGCGACGCCGCCGACTGTGCGCAGGCCGTGATTCGGGAGGGGATCGACGCGGCAATGCGCGATTGGAATTAACGCGGGGCGCCAGCGGCGCCACTCGCGGCTGCTCTCAGGGCTCTGCCCGACAGCGGCAGAGGCCGTCCGAGCGGCAGGTTGCGGCTCAGGTGGGGGGTCAGACCCATGCGGGGTCAGACGCCAGCGGCGCCGAACGGTCGTGGGGCGTCGACGCACCTACGCGATCAAGCGGATGCGCGGGCCCTCGGTGTCCTGCACCGGGGCGGCCACCACATCGGGCGTGCGGCTGTCGAGCCGCTGCTCGAACGCCTTGCGCAGATCCTCACCGCGCATGCGGGGCGAGGCCGAGATCTTCCAGCAGGCCAGCTTGGCCTCGAGCCGGCGTACCATCTCGGGCGGCTCGTAGAGCCGGGTTCGCACCTGGTACTCGCTCATTCCGCGCGCGGTGGTTCGCATGTCGTGGCAAGCGTATCTACTTCGACGGACGGCGTCCAGCCCCTACCGTCGCAGTCCGTCCGCCAGGGAGCGGAAGATCTCACGCGCGCCAGCCATCGCCCACTCCAGGTTGCGGACGCGCATCCGCTCGTTCGGCGAGTGGATGTTGTCGTCCGGGGTGGCGAAGCCGGACAGGATCGTGGGCGTGCCGCGGGACACCAGCGCCGCCATCACCGGGATCGATCCGCCGCTGCGCAGCGCCAGCGGCCGGATGCCGGTGGCGCGCTCGATCGCGTCGAAGCCGTGAACGATGACCGGGTCGTCCGGTGAGACGTAGGCCGGCCGGCCGACCGGCCACGGCGTCAGCTCGAGCTGCGCGTGTGCCGGGCAGGCCTCCCGCAATAGCTGGCCGAGCGTCTCGCCCAGCTCGTCCGCGTCCTGGCCGGGTGCCACCCGCAGCGAGAGCGAGGCCCGTGCCTCGGCTCCGATGCTCGTCTTGTGGATGTTCGGATCACCCGATCCGATCGAGTGCACCGTCAGCGACGGTCCCACCCAGGTGCGCTGGTAGAACTCCTCCGCCGCCCGCTCGTCACCCGGGGTGGCGCCGGCCAGTGACAGCATCTCGGCGCCGGATGGCAGCGAGCTCCATCCCTCCAGCTCGCTGGCGGTCACCGGCGCCACGCCGGCCGCGAACAGCTGATCGCGGCCGGCCACGGCCGACAGCACCGTGATCAGGTCGTGTACCGGGTTGGCGGCGGCACCGCCGTAGATGCCGGAGTGCAGCTCCTTCTGGTTCGACACCAGCTTCAGCTGGAAGCCGGCCAGGCCTCTCAGCGCGGTGGTGATCGCGGGTTGCTCGCCGTCGGCCATGCTGCCGTCGAAGATCACGGCTGCCGCGAACTCGTCGTCGAGGGTGGCCAGGTAGTCGATCACCGAGTGGCCGCCCACCTCCTCCTCGCCGTCGGCAATCACCCGCACGTTGACGCCCAGCTCGCCCTCCGCCGCCAGGTCGAGCGCCGCGCGCAGCAGCGGCCAGAAGTTGCCCTTGTCGTCGGACACGCCGCGGCCATACAGCCAGCCGTCGCGGATGGTCGGCTCGAACGGCGGGCTGTCCCACAGCTCGAGATCGCCCGGGGCCTGCACGTCATAGTGGCCGTAGGCGACCACGGTCGGCCGATCCGCCGTCGAGGCCGGGATCAGCCCATCCACGACCGGGTTGCCGAAGCCGTCGATCACGCGCGCGTCCCCGACCAGGCGCGCGATCCACTCGGCGGCTTCCAGCAGCTCGGCCGTGTGCGCCCCGTCGCTCGAGACCGACTCGATCCGCAGCAGATCGAAGAGCTCGTCGAGCTGCACGGGGCTAGTGGTGCTTGCCGGTGTGCTTGCCGACCGCGATGTCGATCAGCGTCAGCAGCACCAGGATCGTCGGGATGCCGAGCGCGATCACGAAGATCGTGTCGAGCGTCCAGTCGTGACCCTCGGGCTTCTCCGGAGCCGCGGTGGCGGCGAACGCCGCAGCGGGCAGGATCAGCGTCAGCGAGAGAGCGATGAGCGGGGCAGCGAAACGACGGCGCACGGGCAGGAACCTCCGGAAATCGACGTGCGCCAGACTACCATGCGCCGCAGATGGCCATGGATCACATCGACCCCCAGGAGCGACCCCACGAGGTCGTCAGCGAGCTGGCCGGGGCCGAGCTGGCGCTCGACTACCTGGCCGAGAGCTCCGAGCTTGCGGCGTTCGGCCGGCTGGCCGCGGACGGGGTCGCCCGTGCCCGCGTCTCCCCGGCCATGCTGCCGCTGCTGGCCGCGGGTCTGTGGCACTCGCGGGACGGCCTGAAGCCGCGCGGGCTGGTGCTTGTGGTGGAGGACGACGAGGCCGCCCACGCGCTGGCCGAGGCCGCCGCGCCCTTCCTGCCCGACGCTCCGGTCGCCTACCTGCCCTCTCGCGGCGCCGCCTACGGAAGCGGGCTCGAGCCCGCCCCGCATCTGGTCGGCGAGCGCGCCATGGCGCTGCATGCGCTCGAGCGGGGCGGCCTGGTGGCGGTCTCGGCCGACGCGCTGATCGAGCGCGTGGTGGCGCCGCCCGACCGGCCGCAGCCGGTGATGCTCGAGCGCCAGGCCGAGCCGGGCTTCGACACGGTGGTGGCGGCACTGGCGACGGCGGGATACGAGCGCGCCGACACGGTCGAGGAGCGCGGCACGTTCTCGGTCAGGGGAGGGCTGATCGACGTCTTCCCGACCACCGGCCGCGAGCCGATCCGGATCGAGTTCTTTGGCGACGAGATCGAGCGGCTGTCGGCATTTTCGGTCTTCACGCAGCGCTCGCTGCGCGAGCTGGACTCCGCTGAGATCTACCCGGCCGGCGAGCCGATGGAGCTCGAGCAGCGGTGGGGGGCGGAGGATGAGCATCCGGCCGTACCCACCGGGCTGGTGGCGCTCGGCCCCGAGCTGGAGGCGGCCGCGCGGGTGCTGATCTGGAACCCGGAGCAGGTGCTGGCGGCCGCGCGCGAGCACAGCGGCGAGGTCGCCGACCGGCTCAGCGATCGGGACGTGCGTGGCCGTGCCTACGTGCGGCCGGACGAGGTGGAGGCGCTGATCGAGCGAAGCGGCGCGCTGGAGTCGATGCCGCTCGGCCAGTCCCACTCCTTCGAGGCGCAGCTGCCGGCACTGGCATCGTTTGGGATCGCCGAGGCCGAGAACGAACTGCGGGCGCTGGTGCGGGCGGGCTATCGGGTGCTGGTCTGCTTCCCGCACATCGGCGAGGCGTCACGGATGCGGATGGCGCTGACCCGGATCGAGGTCGAGACGCCGCCGCCCGGTGGCGCGGGGCCGCAGGAGGCGGGCGTGGCCTTCTGTCATGCGGCGCTGCGAAGCGGCGTGGTGATCCCGTGGCTGCGGCTGGCGGTGATCACCTCGGCGCAGCTGTTCCGGCGCAGGGCTCCGCGACGCGGCGTCGGCGGCGGGCGCGCGCTGGTCGCGTTCGGCGACCTGCGCCCGGGCGACCACGTCGTGCACGATGACCACGGCGTCGGCCGATTCGTCCGCTTCGACACCAAGCAGGTGGCGGGGGTGGTGCGCGACTACCTCTACCTCGAGTTCCGCGGCGACGACCGGCTCTACGTTCCGCACGAGCAGCTGGGCAAGGTCAGCCGCTACATCGGCTCCGACGGCTCGACGCCGACGCTGGCCAAGCTGGGCGGCAAGGCCTGGCACAACCTCAAATCGCGGGCGCGGGTCGCCGTTCGCGAGCTGGCCGGCGAGCTGCTGGCGCTGTACGCCCGCCGCCAGTCCGCGCTGCGGCCGCCCTTCCCGCGCGACGACGAGTGGACGGCGCGGCTGGAGGAGGCGTTCCCCTACGAGGAGACCGACGACCAGCAGCGCGCCATCGACGCGGTCACCGAGGACATGGAGGCCGACCGGCCGATGGACCGTCTGGTGTGCGGCGACGTCGGCTTCGGCAAGACCGAGGTCGCCGTGCGCGCGGCCATGAAGTGCGTCACCGGCGGCCGCCAGGTGCTGGCGCTGGTGCCGACCACGATTCTCGCCCAGCAGCATGGCGCAACCTTCCGCGAGCGGTTCCGCGACTTCCCGGTGCGGGTCGAGACGGTGTCGCGGTTCCGCCCGCCGGCCGAGGTCAAGCGCGTGCTGGGCGAGTACCGCGAGGGCAAGGTGGACGTCCTGATCGGGACGCACCGGGTGCTGTCACGTGACGTCGCGGCGGGCAACCTGGGACTGGTGGTGGTGGATGAGGAGCAGCGGTTCGGCGTCGCCCAGAAGGAGCTTTTGCGCCAGATGCGGCTCGAGGTGGACGTGCTGGCGATGTCCGCCACGCCGATTCCGCGCACGCTGCACATGTCCCTGTCGGGCCTGCGCGACATCTCGGTGATCACCACTCCGCCTCGCGGCCGGCGGCCGATCAAGACGCACGTGGGCGAGTTCGACGAGCAGCTGATCGCGGCCGCGCTGCGCCGCGAGCACGCGCGGGAAGGCCAGTCCTTTTACCTCCACAACCGCGTCGAGACGATCGACGAGGCGGCGGCGCGGGTGCGCAGCTGGGTGCCCGAGCTGCGGGTCGGTGTCGCCCACGGCCAGATGCCCGAGCGCAGCCTGGAGGAGGCGATGCTGCAGTTCCTGCGCGGCGACTTCGACGTGCTCGTCTCGACCACGATCATCGAGTCCGGCCTCGACATCCCGCAGGCCAATACGCTGATCGTGGAGCGGGCCGACATGCTCGGCCTGTCCCAGCTGTACCAGATCCGCGGCCGCGTCGGCCGAAGCGATGTGACCGCCCACTCCTACCTGTTCTACCCCGACCGTCGCGAGCTCTCGGAGGAGGCCCGCCACCGGCTCTCGACGCTGGCCGACTACACCGAGCTCGGCTCCGGCTACCGGATCGCGATGCGCGACCTCGAGCTGCGCGGCGCCGGCAGCCTGCTCGGCGACGAGCAGTCCGGGCACGTGGCCGCGATCGGGTTCGAGCTGTACTGCGAGCTGCTGGCCGAGGCGGTCGCCGAGCTGCAGGGCTCGATCGCGCCGCCCTCGCGGCCGGTACGGGTGGACGCGCAGGTCGACGCCTACGTGCCGGCCGAGTACGTGCCGCTGGAGGCGGTCAAGATCGATCTGCACCGGCGGCTGGCGCTGTCGCTGGGCGTCTCCGAGCTGCGCGAGCTGCGCGCGGAGGTGGCCGACCGGTTCGGGCCGCTGCCGGATGCCGTCGACAACCTGTTCGCGATCCAGGAGGCACGGCTGCTGGCCGCCGAGCTGGGGGCGGAGGTCGTCTCGCTGCGGGGGGCGAAGCTGACCGTCTCGCCGATGCGGCTCGGCTCGGACGAAGTGCGGGGTCTCAAGCAGCGGCTGCCGCGCGCGATCTACAGCGTCGACAAACACGAGGTGAGCTGCCGATTCGAGCCGCAGACGGGCGTCCAGCGGGTGTCGATGCGGCAGGGTCTGGAAGTGCTCGCTGCTATACTCGACGGGCGCCGCACCAGAGCGGCGTAACTGTTTTTTATGACTCGTTTTCGCATCTCTCTCCTCTCGCTCCTGGTGGCGGCCGTCGCGCTGAGCGCCGGCTGCGGCGGTGGTGGCGCGAGCAGCAGCCTCAAGGATGGCGACGTCGCCATCGTCGGTGACGTTCACATCACGCAGGACCAGCTCGATCACCAGATCGCCCTCAAGGTGCAGTCGGCCAAGGTCGACAAGCAGACCGTTCCCAAGCCCGGCACCACCGATTACAAGACGCAGGTGATCGACCCGGTGGTGCAGAGGCTGGTGGGCGAGGTGCAGCTCGAAAACATCGCCACCGAGCTGAAGGTCTCCGTCTCCGACAGCGACGTGCAGAAGGCGCTGGATGCCGCCGTCAAGCAGCAGTTTGGCACCGATACGGCCAAGTACAAGGCCTTCCTCAAGAAGTACGGCATCACCGAGCAGGACATCAAGGACCAGGTGATCCGGCCGTCGCTGCTGCAGACCAAGATCCAGGACAAGGTCAAGGCCGAGTTCCCGATCACGGATGCGCAGATCAGGGACTACTACGACAAGAACAAGACCCAGTTCATCACGCCGGACACGCGGCAGGTGCACTACGTGATCGTGGCCAGCAGGGCGGATGCGCTCGCGGCCCACACCCAGCTCGAGGCCGGCGCCAACTGGGGCACGGTCTACAAGAAGTACTCGCTCGACTACCAGTCGAGCACCCCGGCCGCGCAGCTGGGCCAGTTCTCAGCCTCCAAGGGGCAGACCGAGACGAACTTCGGCACGGCGGTGTTCGGCAACACGCTGAAGACCGGCAGCCTCAGCGGGCTGATCGAGGTCAGCAAGACGTACGCCGATCAGAGCCTGCCCGGCAAGTGCAAGCCGACCTGCTTCTTCGTGATCAGGCCGGACGCCAACGTCGTCAAGGGCTCTTCTCAGACGTTCGACCAGGCCAAGGCCACGATCGAGAGCACGCTGACCAGCTCGGTGCAGGGGCCAAAGGTCTCGAAGAAGCTTCAGCAGCTGCTGGACGAGCAGAAGAAGATCACCAAGTATGCGGCCGGCTTCGCGCCGCCGACGCCCACCAATCCCAGTACCACCGGCGGCGGCAGCACGCCGTAGGTGGCGCTCGCCTCGGAGGGGGAGCTCCAGTTGCAGCAGCTGGTCGCACTCGGCCCGGGTGATCCCGAACTGATACCGGTGGCCTCGTGGCGGGCGCTGGAGACGGCCGGACCGGTGCACGTCGAGGGCGACGAGCCGTTGGCGGAGTGGCTCGGGCAGCAGGGCATCGCCCTGGTCGAGGGAGCGGCGGTGGCAGCTGCGTCCGGTGAGCGTTTCGTGCGACTGGCAGCGGCCCATCCGGGCGTCTCCTGCGTGCCGTCGGGTGATGCCCTGGAGGCGTTGCTGGCGGCCGATGCGATGGTGGCGCTGATGCGGCTGACCGCCCGGCTGCGCAGCGAGTGTCCGTGGGACCGCGAGCAGACCACCCGCTCGATCGTGCCGCACACGGTCGAGGAGGCATACGAGGTGGCGGAGGCCGCGGAGCTGGGCGATCCCGCCAAGCTGCTCGATGAGCTGGGCGACCTGCTGTTCCAGACCTGCTTCCTGGCCCTGCTGCTGCGCGAGTCGGACGATGGCGACTGGGCCGGCGTCGCCCGCGCCGTGACCGTCAAGCTGATCCGCCGCCACCCGCACGTGTTCGGCGACGTCGAGGCCGAGACGGCGGCCGCGGTGCGCCAGAACTGGGAGCAGATCAAGAGCAGCCAGGAGGGCCGCGAGGGCATCTTCCACGACGTGCCGGCCGTTCTGCCGGCGCTGCTGCATGCCCGCAAGCTGCAGCGGCGGGCCTCCGTAGTGGGGTTCGACTGGCACGCCTGGGACGGCGCCTGGGGTGACCTCGAGGAGGAGCTGCGCGAGCTGCGCGAGGCGCTGGACGCGGCGCCCAAGCAGCGGCCCGAGGTCGAGCCGGAGGCCCACGTCGTGCATGAGCTGGGCGACCTGCTGTTTGCGAGCGTGAACGTCGCCCGGTTGGCGGGGGTCGATCCCGAGCTGGCCCTACGCGCCGCGTCCGGCCGCTTCCGGCGACGGGTGGAGGGCGCCGAGCGGCTGGCGGCCGATGCCGGGCTCGAGTTCGCCGCGCTCGCGCTCGAGCAGCAGGATCTCTGGTACCGCCGTGCCAAGGACGCGCTGGAGCCGGATGACTGACGACCTCGACCTGCTGCAGGGGCTGCTCGAGTATGTGATCGCGGTGCTGCGCGCCGACCACGCCACCTTCTGCGACGTGCGCCAGCATCCGGAGAAGATCACCGTGCTCGCGGCTGCCGGCGCGTTGACCCATCCCGAGGTGCTGCCCGGGCATGGCGAGCTCGACTCGATCGTCTACGGCTACGACGGGCCGGACGAGCCCGACCCCGGCGACGTGGTCGGCATCTACCGGCGCGGCGACGACGAGACGCCCGGCGTGACGGCATTCCTGGAGCGGATCGGCGCCGCCTTCGACGTCACCATCCGCGTCTACCAGGACGACGTGCGGACGCACCTGCTGGAGGTGTACTACCGCAACGAGCAGCCGTTCGGTGAGGTCGAGATCGCTGAGGCGCGGCGGTTGGCGGCGCTGCTCACGATCGTGATCACGCGCGATCGGCTGTCGAGCGACCTGGCCCGGGCCGAGCAGCGGTATCGCACCCTCGTCGAGCAGATTCCGGCCATTCCCTACATCGTCGATGAGACCGGAGAGGCCGTGTTCCTCTCGCCCAAGCTGCAGGTGATGCTGGGCCTGCCCACCGGCGAGCGGGCCGGGTTTGGCGAGTGGGAGCGCGCGCTTCACCCCGAGGACCGTGAGCACGTGCTGGCGGCCTACGGCCACCATATCCAGACGGGCGATGCGTTCGACGAGGAGTACCGGTTGGTGGCCGCCGACGGCTCGGGGCGCTGGATACGCGATCGCGCCACGCTGTTGCCGGGGGAGGACGGCCGGCCGGCAATGTCCCACGGCGTGATGTTCGACGTCACCGAGAGCCGCCTCACCGGCGATGCCCTGCGCGAGAGCGAGCGGCAGCGCCAGCAGGTGCTGGAGGCGATGCTGCACGCCGAGGCCGACGCGCGGTCGCAGCTCGCGGGCGAGCTGCACGACGACACGATCCAGGTGATGACGGCCGCGCTGCTGGCGGTCGAGCGCGTCTCGCTGGCGGCCGGCTTCGATGCCCGGGTGGCGGACGCTCTCAACGACGCCACGGTCACCCTCCAGCGTGCGGTCGAGCGGACGCGCCGGCTGACGTTCGAGCTGCGCCCGCCCCTGCTCGAGGCTCAGGGGCTGGCCTCGGCGCTGCGTGACCTGGGCGCGGAGGCGAGCCATGAGGGCGGCTTCGAGGTGGTCGTCCAGGCGCCACCCGGCCGCTTCTCGTTCACGGTCGAGGACCTCGCCTTCCGCACCATCAAGGAGGCGCTGGCCAACGCCCGCAAGCACTCGCTGGCCTCCCGCGTCGATGTACGCGTGACCGTCGACGAGCACTGGCTGCTCGGCTCGGTGGGCGATGACGGGCGTGGATTCGACGTTCAGCGCGCGCTTGACCGGCGCGGCATGCGGCTGCACCTGGGGCTTGACTCGATGCAGGAACGGCTGCGTCTGGCGGGTGGCGACGTCGAGATCATCTCGGCCCTGGGCGATGGTGCCCGGCTCGAGTTCCGGATCCCGCTCGGCGTCGCGTAACGCGGCGGCCGCGGCGCGGCCGCCGGTATCATGCCCGCGCAGTGAGCGCGATCATCTCCGTCTACGGCCGCCAGATTCTCGACTCGCGTGGCAATCCCACGGTCGAGGTCGAGGTGATCCTGGAGTCGGGCGCGAGCGGCCGGGCGGCCGTGCCGTCCGGAGCGTCGACGGGCGCCTTCGAGGCGGTGGAACTGCGCGACGGCGACAGTTCGCGATGGGGCGGCAAGGGCGTCGAGCAGGCCGTCGCACACGTCAACGATGCGATCGCCCACGCCCTCGAGCTGGTCGACGCCGCCGACCAGCGCGAGGTCGACCAGGTGCTGATCGAGCTGGACGGAACGCCCAACAAGGCGCGGCTGGGGGCAAACGCGATCCTCGGCACCTCGCTGGCGGTGGCCAAGGCGGCGGCGGAGGATGCCGGCCTGCCGCTGTACCGCTACGTGGGCGGCGTCGACGCGCACGTGCTACCGGTTCCGATGATGAACGTGATCAACGGTGGTGTGCACGCCGACAACAACGTCGATCTGCAGGAGTTCATGGTGGTGCCGGTGGGCGCCGGCTCGTTCGCCGAGGCGCTGCGGATCGGAGCGGAGACGTTCCACGCACTGAAGGCGCTGCTGCACGGCCGCGGCCTGGTGACGGCGGTCGGCGACGAGGGCGGCTTCGCGCCCGACCTGGAGTCGAATGAGCAGGCGATCGCCGCGATCCTGGAGGCGGCCGAGACCGCCGGCCATCGGGACGCGGTCGCGATCGCGCTCGACCCCGCTGCGACCGAGTTCTTCAAGGACGGCCGCTATCACCTCACCGGTGAGGGACGGCTTCTGGACGCGGACGAGATGGTCGGCTTCTACGAGGATCTGTGTGACCGCTACCCGATCGTCTCGATCGAGGATGGGCTGGCCGAGGACGATTGGGAGGGCTGGCAGCGGCTGACGGCCGCGCTCGGTTCGCGTGTGCAGCTGGTCGGCGACGATCTGTTCGTTACCAACGTGGAGCGGCTGCGACGGGGCATCGAGGCCGCTGCGGCCAACTCCATCCTGGTCAAGGTGAACCAGATCGGCAGCCTCTCAGAGACGCTCGACGCGGTGCGGCTGGCGCATGCCTCCGGCTACACGGCGGTGATGTCACACCGAAGCGGCGAGACCGAGGACGTCACGATCGCCGACCTGGCGGTCGCGACCAACTGCGGGCAGATCAAGACCGGCGCTCCGTCACGCTCGGATCGGGTGGCCAAGTACAACCAGCTGCTGCGGATCGAGGAGGAGCTGGGTGCGGTGGCGCGGTACCCGGGCCGGGCGGCGTTCGCCCGTCTGGACGCGCAGGCCGGATGAGCGCCCCGGCCACGCGCCGCACCAAGATCGTCTGCACGATCGGCCCCGCATCGGCGGCGGGCGAGTTCGTCGAGCGGCTTGCCTGGGCGGGCATGGACGCCGCCCGGCTGAACTTCTCCCACGGCACGCGCGAGGATCACCTGGCCGTGATCGGGGCCGTGCGCCGCGCGCAGGAGGTGATCGGCCGGCCGCTGGCGGTGATCGCCGACCTGCAGGGGCCGAAGATCCGGATCGGCACGCTGAAGGAGCCACGGGCCGCCAACGTCGGCGACATGCTGGTGCTGTGCGCGGTGGGCGAGGGGGCGCCGGGCGATGTCGAGGTCACCTTTCCCGGTCTGGCCGAGGTGGTGCAGGCCGGCTCCGAGCTGCTGATCGACGATGGCCACGTGCGCGTGCGAGTGGCCGCGGTCACCGACGGCCGCGTCCAGTGCCTGGTCGAGGTGGGCGGGCTGATCTCGTCCGGCAAGGGCGTCAACCTGCCCGGCACCTCGCTGCCGATCCCCTCGCTGACCGAGAAGGACCTGGCCGACCTCGACTTCGCGCTGGGAAACGGCGTCGACTACGTCGCGCTCTCGTTCGTGCGCTCGGCGCAGGACGTGGTCGACCTGCGTGACCGGGTTGCCACAGCGCGCTCCAGTGCGCGCGTGATCGCGAAGATCGAGAAGGCGGAGGCGGTGGCGAACCTGGATGCGATCGTGGCCGTGTCCGATGCCGTGATGGTCGCCCGCGGCGATCTCGGCGTCGAGATCGGCGTCGCCGACGTGCCGCTGGTGCAGAAGCTGATCATCCGCTCCGCCCGCGATGCCGGCCGCACGGTGATCACCGCCACCCAGATGCTGGAGTCGATGATCCACCAGCCCGAGCCGACTCGGGCCGAGGCCTCGGACGTGGCCAACGCCGTGCTGGACGGCACCTCGGCGCTGATGCTGTCGGGTGAGACGGCGGTCGGCCGCTATCCCCTGGAGGCGGTGGCGATGATGAACCGGATCGCGCGCGCCGTCGAGCCGTCGCTGACCTACCGCGATCCCACCCTCCGCCGCGAGAGCGAGATGTCGGCGATCCTGTCCCACGCCGCCTGCGACATCGCGGAGGAGCTGGACGTGCCCGTGATCGCGGTGCCGACGCAGTCCGGCTCGACGGCGCGGCAGGTGTCGCGGTTCCGCCCCCGCCGCCCGATCGTGGCCGCCAGCCCCTATCCCCACG
>JAWVEC010000153.1:0-7156 GCA_033856975.1 Gaiellales bacterium | reverse complement strand
GTGGGCGGAGGCATCTTCGCCCGCCGCGCCCTGCTGCTGGTTCGGATCATGCGGCTGGGCCAGCCCGCGCCGCGGTTCGACGAGCTGCCACAGCGGGTGCGCCAGGAGGCGGTGGTCGCACTCGGCCCGCGCAAGATCCTGCAGCGGCTCGGCCCGGGGCTGATGCACGCGCTGATCTTCTGGGGCTTCATCGTGCTGTTCCCGACCATCATCATGGCCATGATCGGAACGGTCGACCGGGGCGGCAGCCTGCCCTGGCTGGGGTCGCAGGGCTGGTTCGCCTTTCTGGTCGACCTGTTCGCGCTGCTGGTGCTGCTGAGCGTGTGCGCCGCCTTCTACATCCGCAAGGTGCAGCGCCCGGCCCGATTCGAGGGCAGCCACCTGGGCGAGGCCGACCTGATCCTGGCCTGGATCGCCGGCATCGTCACGACGCTGCTTCTGTGGCACGCCTCCCGGATCGCGCTGGGGCTGAACGAGTGGCCGGCGTCGTGGTCACCCGTCGCCCACGCACTCTCGCACCTGTTCGGGCGGGGACAGCCGACGCGGGGGCTGGAACGCGGATTCGTATGGGCGCACGTGCTGCTGATCATCGGCTTTCTGGCCTATCTGCCCTACTCGAAGCACCTGCACATCATTACCGCCGTGATCAACGTGTTTTTCGGCCGCACCCGCGCCCGCGGCCGGCTCGAGCCGCTGGTGTTCGACGACCCGGACGTGCCCGAGGACGAGATCCGGCTGGGCGCCGGCACGCTCGCCGACATGACCTGGAAGCAGATGATGGACACGGTCACGTGCACGGAGTGCGGCCGCTGCCAGGACGTCTGCCCCGCCTATGCGACCGGCAAGGCGCTCTCGCCCAAGCTGCTGATCATGGGCTTGCGCGATCACCTGCTGGAGCAGGGGCCGAAGCTGCTGGCGGGAGACGACGGCAGCGGGGCGGTGCCGATGGTGCCGCTGGTGCCAAACGCGGTCACCGACGACGTCGTGTGGGACTGCGTCACCTGCGGCGCATGCGTGCACGAGTGCCCCGTGTCGATCGAGCACATCGACCACATCGTCGACCTGCGCCGCCACCTGGTCATGGCAGAGGCCCGCTTCCCGGCCGAGGCCGAGCCGATGATGCGCGACGTCGAGCGCTCGTCCAACCCCTGGGGCAAGGCCCAGCAGGAGCGGGCATCGTGGGCGGACGATCTCGGCGTCAGGGTGCTCGAGCCGGGCGATCCCGCCCCGGAGGTGCTCTACTGGGTGGGCTGTGCCGGCTCGTTCGACGAGCGCGCACGGCAGACCGCCGTGTCCACCGCCAAGCTTCTGCAGGCGGCCGGCGTCGACTTCGCGATCCTCGGGCCGCGCGAGTCGTGCACCGGCGACCCGGCACGGCGGATGGGCAACGAGTACGTCTTCCAGGCCTTCGCCGAGCAGAACGTCGAGACGCTGAACGAGGCCGGCGTGACCAAGATCGTCGCCAGCTGCCCGCACTGCTTCAACACGCTGGCCAACGAGTACCCCGACTTCGGCGGCCGCTACGAGGTGATGCACCACACCGAGCTGCTGGCGCAGCTGGTTCGCGACGGCCGCATCTCACCCAGGGCCGGCGACGAGCAGATCACCTACCACGACTCCTGCTACCTGGCCCGGCACAACGACGTGATAGCGGAGCCGCGGGAGCTGGTCGAGGCGGTCGGTACGCCTGTCGAGATGGAGAAGAGTGGCAAGCAGACGTTCTGCTGCGGTGCCGGCGGCGCGCACATGTGGATGGAGGAACGCGGCAGCGCGATCAACGAGGAGCGTGTCCGCCAGGCGGCCGAGACCGGTGCCGGCACGCTGGCCGTGGCCTGCCCGTTCTGCACGGTGATGCTGGACGACGGCGTCCGCACCAGCGGCCGCGACCTGCGCGTGGTGGACGTGGCAACGCTGCTGGCCGAGTCGCTCGATCCGCCAGACGGCGACAGCTAGGCGCCCTCGCTCGCGGCCGACCCCTGGTGCCGAGGGAGGCCATCGTCCGGCAGCTCGTACCAGTCTCCCTTCTGGCTCGTAAACCAGTGCGCGGCAATCCGCAGCCCGGTGTCGCCGTCGAGCGAGCCGGCCGCGATCGCGACGTAGTCGCGGCCGGGCGCGTCCCAGAACAGGCTCGATCCGCACTCACCGCAGAAGCCGCGGCGGGCGCGAGCGTCGCTGGCCGGACTGGCGATCCAGCGCAGGCCGCGGTTCTCATCCAGATGCAGATGCTCACGCTGGCTGGCGGTGGAGGCGCTGGGCGCGCCATGCCAGCGCCGGCACTCGATGCAGTGGCAGACCAGCACCTCGCGCAGCGGTCCGGTCACGCTGAAGCGGACGGCGCCACACAGGCAGCCGCCCCGGGGGACAGGATCGGTCACGACTCGTCTCCCAGCGACAGCACCACCCGCGTCGCCTCGCCCGAGCGGACGGCGTCGACCGCCGTCTCCACCTCGGCCAGCGAGAAGCGGTGCGAGATCAGGCGCTCCAGCGGCAGCCGGCCGCGGCGATAGGCGTCCAGGATCAGCGGGAAGTCGCGATCCGGGCGGGCCGAGCCGTAGATCGAGCCCAGCACCCGCCGCTCCATGCGCGGAATCGAGAGTGCCGGCACGGTCAGCTCGACGTCGGCGCGGGGGATGCCGGCCAGCACCGCCGCGCCGCGCTTGCGGGTGGAGAGGAAGGCAGCCCGCATGGACGCCGGCCGCCCACTGGTCTCGATCGCGTAGTCGACGCCGCCGCCGGTGGCCTCGATCACGGCCGCGGCAACGCTCTCGGGCTCGCCTTGCCACGGCACCATCGCGGTTGCGCCCAGCTCCTCGGCCCGCGCGAGCCGTAACTGGCGGCGATCGACGGCCACGATCTGGGATGCACCCACGGCCGCCGCTCCCATCACCGAGGAGAGTCCGGTGCCGCCGATGCCGAACACCGCCACCCGATCGCCGGGCCGCACCGTGGCCGTGCGCCAGACCGCGCAGACGCCGCTTGTGACGGCACAGCCGAGCAGCGCGGCGACCTCGAACGGCACGTCGTCGGGGATCCGGACGCACGACCGCGCGGGTACCACGGCCCGCTCGGCGAACGAGGACAGGAAGCAGTAGTGGTGCACCTGCGCGCCGCCGAAGCGAAGCCGGGTGGTGCCGTCGAGCAGGCCACCGGCCAGCATCAATGGCCAGGCCGTACCGCACAGGTGCGGCAGATCGCGCAGGCACTCCTCGCAGTGCCCGCAGTAGGGCGCCCACGACAGCGCCACGTGATCGCCCACGGCGAGTCCGTCCACGCCCGCGCCCAGCGCCTCGACCACGCCCGAGCCCTCATGTCCCGGCACCAGCGGCGCCGGCACATCGACCGTGCCGTCGAGCACGTTCAGGTCGTCCGAGCAGACGCCGCTCGCGCGCAGGCGCACCAGCACCTCGCCGGCCGCGGGGGCGTCGAGCTCCAGCTCGACCACCCTCAGGGCGGTGCCCGGCGCTGGCAGCAGCGCGGCGCGGATCGAGGTGGTCATGCTCGCCCCTCGGTGCCTGGCAACGCGAAGCGGTGCCTGGCACCATCGCCCGCGGACTGAGGCCCAGCTGACGCCACCGGCTCCGCACGGTCCTCGGCCGGTTGAACCGCTCGGCCGGTCGCGGCTCGGTCGTGCCAGGCACCGGCCCTCGGGCCGTTGCGTGGCACGGCATTCTCGACCAGCCGCTCCAGCTCGCGCTCCAGCCCCGACTCGCCGACGTCGAGCACCTCAAGCGGCAGCCCCAGCAGGCCGGCAGCGTGCTCGGCCGCCGCCAGCAGCTCCGGCGTGCGCCGCTGAGCCAGCCAGATCACGCGCGTGTAGGCGTGGAAGTAGGCGTCACGCAGCTCGGGGTGGCGATCGAGCCCCAGCGAGCGCCACACGGTGCGCTCAAAGGTGCGGGCGAGGAAGTCGGTCAGGAAGTACGTCCCGGGCTGTTCGGCCATTGCCGCCGCCACCTCGTCGCGGCCGAACACGTCGTAGCAGTGCTCGCCGCGCAGCCGCTCGATGCCGGTCCCGGCCAGCGCGCGGTCGAGTGCGCCGTAGCTGCCGCAGTCCGCGTAGGCAACGGCGACCGAGTCGTAGCGTTCGCTCAGGCCAGCCACCAGCTGCATCACCGCCGGAGCGATCCGCTCGGGACGGTTGTGCAGCTCGGGCGGCAGCGGATGGACGTCGACCTCCCAGCCGCGCCGCTCGGCGATGCCGGAGACGTGCAGGGCAAGCGCGCCACACGCGACGACGGCGGTGCTCATGCCGGGAACGCCAGCTCGTCCATGAACATGTCGTTGAAGTCCTCGCGTCCGGACAGCTCGACGTACTCCACCTCGTCCAGGATCGCATCGGCCGCCGCCCGCTCGCGCAGCGAGAGTGCCGCCATCTTGGCTCCCTCACCGGCAACGTTGCCTGCCGAGACGATACGGGGCAGCGCCATCCTTGGCACCAGGCCGATCTTGACCGCGCTGGCCGGCGAGAGGTAGGAGCCAAAGCTGCCCGCCAGCAGCACCTGGCCGATCTCGTCCACCTCGATCCCCAGCTCCTTGATCAGGATCCGCCAGCCGGTCGCGATCGAGGCCTTCGCGAACTGCAGCTCGCGCACGTCGCGCTGCGAGAGGTAGATCGCGTTGGCGGGATCGTCGCCGCGCCAGGCCAGCACGAACACGCGCTCCTCGCCCACCTTGACCAGGCGCTTGGACAGCTCGGGATGCATCTCGGCCGCCGTCTCGTCAGGAATGAAGCGACCGGAGTGGTCGAGCAGGCCACACGAGACGAGCTGAGCGACGGCGTCGACCAGGCCCGAGCCGCACATGCCGACCGGCGCGGCGTCGCCGATCACCTCCAGCGTCAGATCCTCGTCCTTGATCGCGACGCCCTCGATCGCGCCCTCGGCAGCGCGCATGCCGCAGCGGATCTGGGCCGCCTCGAAGGCGGGGCCGGCGGGAGCGGCGGTCGACACGACGCGCTCGCTGGAGCCGAGCGCGATCTCGGAGTTGGTGCCAACGTCGATGAACAGGCGCACGCGGCGGTCGCGGGTGAGTCCGGTGGCGAGCATGCCCGCCACGATATCGCCGCCGACGTAGGCGCCCAGGGCCGGGAACACCGCCGCCGGCGCACGCGGGTGGACGCGCACGCCGAAGTCGGCCGCGAGTGCAGGCGGCAGACGGCGAGCGGTGATGATGAACGGCGCCATCCCCAGCGGCTCCGGGTCGATGCCGAGCGCCAGCTGCATCATCGTCACGTTTCCGCAGACGACGATCTCGTACACCTCGGCCGGCGCCACGCCGGCCTCCGCGCAGACCTCGCCGGCCAGGCCGTTCATCGTCTCGTGAGCTCGCTCCTGCAGCGCCTCCAGCGCGTCGGGATCCATCATCGTGGCCGAGATGCGCGAGATCACGTCGGCGCCGAACGGCTGCTGGCGGTTGAGCATCGAGGCCACCGCCAGCGGCTGGCCGGTGTCGAGGTCGAGCAAGGTGGCGACCACCGTGGTGGTGCCGAGATCGAAGGCGATCGCGTGGCGGCGGGCGCTGGTGTCGCCGGGCTCGACGTCCAGCAGCAGATCGTCGCAGATCACGGCTGTGACCTTGTAGTTGGAGGCGCGCAGCGTGCGGCCCAGGTTGCGCACGGCGCCCAGCTCGACGCGCAGCTCCATGTCGTCGATCGCGGCCAGCACCCGCTCGAGGTCGGAAGCCTGATCCTCCAGGTTGCCCTCCTCCAGCTCCAGGTAGCGCTTCTGCACCGCGGGACGCAGGATGACGTGGCGCCCCACCCCCACCAGCGCGGCCTTGGGCCGAGTCTGCAGCGGCGGCACCTCGATCTCGAGGTCGTGGGTGGCGAGCGCGCGGCAGGCCAGCCGCCATCCGTCGCGCAGCTCATCGGGTGCGAACGCGCGCGGGTCGAGCGTGTCGATCGGCACATCGCCCGAGACGACGCGTACCTTGCACTTCTTGCAGGTGCCGTGCCCGCCGCAGGTGGAGTCGATCGCGATCCCGTTCCAGCTGGCGCCGTCGAACACGGTGGTGCCCGCCGGCACCCGCACCTCGCCGCCCTCGGGGCGAAAGGTGAGGCGTACCCGCCCGGTGCCGGACTCGACCGCGTCAGCGTCCACGCCGGCCGCCATCGATCAGGTCGCCGCCGCGGCCTGGCGGGCGCGATGCGCGGCGATCCAGCGGCCGCCCCACTCGTCGGCGCCGAGCAGGAAGTCGGTCGCGCGAACGGCCTCGACGCACTGCGGGGCACGGGCGTCCATGATCGCACTGGTCAGGCCGTGGCTCTGCGCGACGGCCAGGAAGGTCGCCCCCAGCACGTGGCGGCCGGGCAGGCCGAACGAGGTGTTGGAGGCGCCGCAGGTCATGTTCACGCCCAGCTCGTCGCGGATCAGGCGCACCGTCTCCAGGAACAGGTTGACGGCCTCGGGCAGAGCCCCGACCGGCATCGCCAGCGGGTCGATCACCACGTCCTCGGGCGGGATGCCGTGATCGCCGGCGGCCGAGACGATCTTGCGTGCGATCTCGAGCCGCCGCTGCGGCTCCATCGGGATCTCGTCGTCGTTGGCGAGGCCGATCACGGCCGCGCCATGGCGGGCGACTATCGGCAGGATCAGCTCCAGCCGCTCGTCCTCGCCGGTCACCGAGTTGACCAGCGCCTTGCCCTGGTACACCGACAGGCCGGCCTCCAGCGCCTCGATGATCGACGAGTCGATGCACAGCGGCAGGTCGGTCAGGCCCTGCACCATCGGCACGGCGGAGCGCATCAGCTCGATCTCATCCGCCAGCGGATCACCCACGTTGACGTCGAGCACGTCGGCGCCGCCGGCCACCTGCTCGGCCACGTCGATCTCGATCTGGGACAGGTCGGCGGCCTGAAGCTGGGCCTGGAATGCCTTGCGACCGGTCGGGTTGATCCGCTCGCCGATCACGCAGAACGGCTGGCCAGCTCCGATCACAACGGTCTTCGTCCGTGACTCGAGAACCGTCTGCATCAGATTCGTCCTTTCATGCGGTGATCGTCGGTCGGGCCGCGCGCAGCTCGGCCAGCCAGGCGGCGGAGCGCTCGAGCCCGCCGAACGGAAACAGGTGCAGGCCGCGAAACAGGCTGCCGGGATCTGCGTCGACACCGGCCGCGATACCCTCGGCCACCGCGTCTGGCTTCCACTGCCGCGTGGTGGCG
>JAWVEC010000152.1:0-10423 GCA_033856975.1 Gaiellales bacterium | reverse complement strand
CTCGCGCCGACATCCCCGAGTATGCCGAGTACGTCGGCGCCATCCAGCGTGTCGCCCGCGAGGTCAACGACCGCTGGTACATGACCGGCATGTGGACGCCGATCGACCTGCGCATCTCGGACAACTTTCCGCAGGCGGTGGCCGCCTACAAGCACTACGACGTGCTGCTGGTGAACGCGATCTTCGACGGCATGAACCTGGTCGCGAAGGAGGCGCCGCTGGTCAACACGCGTGACGGCGTGCTGATCCTGAGCGAGAATGCCGGCGCCTTCGAGGAGCTCAAAGACTGGGCGGTGATCGTGAACCCGTTCGACATCCAGCAGCAGGCGGATGCGATCTACCAGGCGCTGACCATGCACGCCACCGAGCGAGAGCAGCGGATCGAGGGGCTGCGGTCGCAGGTGCGCGAGCACGATATCTCGCGCTGGATCGATGCTCAGCTGGGGGACCTGGCGGCGCTGCGCCCGGTCGAGGCATGATCGCCGGCGTCGACCACGTGCAGGTGGCCGCTCCGCCGGGCTGCGAGGCGGCGGCGGTCGAGTTCTACGGCGGGCTGATGGGAATGGAGCAGGTGACGAAGCCGGAGCGGCTCGCGGCTCGCGGAGGATGCTGGTTTCGGGCCGGCGGGCAGCAGCTGCACGTCGGCGTCGAGGAGCAGCACTTCGTGCCGGCCGGCAAGGCGCACCCGGCGCTGGCGGTCGACTCGTTGCAGGTGCTGCACGAGCTGGCGGAGCGGCTGGCCGCCGCCGGCCACAACGTGCGCTGGGACGAGGAGATGCCGGGCGTGGAGCGCTTCTACGTCCGCGACCCGTTCGGCAATCGGCTGGAGCTTTTGGCGCGAGGTTGAGTGTGCGTGGCACCGGGCTTGGTGCGACGTTTGGTCGTTTGCGGGTGAGGGGTCAGACCCCATTCGGGGTCAGACCCCGGACCTCGCGCGACGGCAACGACCACCGCGGCCGCCCGCCGTTGGCTGCCCTCAAAGCAGGCCGCGTCACTAGACTTCCGCCGATGTCTGAGATCCGCATGATCGATGTCGGCGACAAGCCGATCACGCGCCGGCGGGCGGTCGCGACCGCGCACGTGGCGATCCCGGCCGCGGTGCGCGAGCGGATCGCGGAGGGCAGCCTGCCCAAGGGCGACGTGCTGGCGGTGGCGCGGGTGGCCGGCATCATGGCCGCCAAGCACACGCCCGACATCGTCCCGCTCTGCCACCCGCTGTCGCTGTCGCGGGTGGACGTCACGCCCGAGCTGGGCGCAAGCGGTGTCACGATCACGGCCGCGGTCGAGACGACCGCCCAGACCGGCGTCGAGATGGAGGCGCTGACGGCCGTGCTGGCCGCCGCGCTGACCGTCTACGACATGACCAAGGGCCTTGACCCCACGATCACGATCGAGCACGCCTTCCTGGTCGAGAAGGAGGGCGGCAAGTCCGGGCACTGGCGGCGGCCGCAGTGAGAGCGGCCGTGCTGACCGTCTCGGACGGCGTGGCGGCAGGCGCCCGCGAGGATCGCAGCGGCGAGGTGCTGGCCGAGCGGGCGGCCGCGGCCGGCTTCGAGGTGGTCGAACGACGCACCGTGCCCGACGAGCACCCCCAGATCGCAGAGGCGTTGTGGGAGCTGACCGATCGCGCCGAGCTGGTGCTGACCACCGGCGGCACCGGGTTCGCGCCCCGCGACGTCACGCCCGAAGCCACCGCGGAGGTGGTCGAGCGGCTCACGCCCGGGCTGGACGAGGCGATGCGCGAGGTCTCGCGGCGGGCGTCGCCGCACGGGCTGCTGTCGCGCGGCGCCAGCGGCATCTGCGGCCAGACGCTGATCGTCAACTTCCCCGGCAGCCCCAAGGCCTGCGGCGAGTGCTTCGACGCGATCGCACCCGCGCTCGGCCACGGCCTCGAGCTGCTGACGTCCCAGCCCACCGAGCATCCGTGACCGCAACCGCCATCTACGCCCGCCGCTTCGTCTCGCTGGTCAAGTTCGAGCACACCGTGTTCGCGCTACCGTTCGCCTTCGTCGGTGCCACTCTCTCGCTGGGCGAGCTGCCGTCCGCTGCCACGCTGGGCTGGGTGACGCTGGCGATGGTCGGCGCTCGCAGCCTGGCGATGGCGCTGAACCGGCTGATCGACGCACGTATCGACGCCCGCAACCCGCGCACCGCCGTGCGCGAGATCCCGTCCGGCCTGCTCTCGCGCGGCCAGGTGATCGGCTTCTGCGCGCTCGCGCTGGTGGTGTTTCTGGTGGCGGTGTGGCAGCTCGACCCGGTCGTGCGGTGGCTGTGGCCGATCCCGGTCGCCGCCTTCGTGCTCTACCCATATACCAAGCGTTTCACCTGGCTGTGCCACCTCGCGCTGGGCCTCTCGACCGGGCTGGCGCCGCTGGGTGCGTGGCTGGCGGTGACCGGCGACGCCGATCTGGCCCCGTTCCTGCTGTGGCTGGCGGTCGCGCTCTGGATCGGCGGCTTCGACGTGATCTACGCCACCGGCGACGTCGAGTTCGACCGCCGGGAGGGCCTCCACTCGCTGCCCAGCCGGTTCGGCATCGGACCGGCGCTGCTGGTGACCCGCGTGTGCCACCTGCTGGCCGTCGCGCTCTTGATCGCGGTCGGCGTGACGCTCGGCCTGGGGCCGGCCTACTACCTCGGCCTGGCGGTGGTGGCGGCGCTGCTCGGCTACGAGAACTCGATCGTCAGCGCCGACGACCTGTCGCGCGTGAACGTCGCGTTCTTCACGCTCAACGGCGTGATCTCGGTCGTGTTCCTGACCGGGGTGCTGGCCGATGTCCTCGCCTGAGCCGGCGCTGGTGGTGTGCCGGGGGCTGGTGCGCCGGTTCGGTGAGCGGGCGGCGCTGGACGGCGTCAGCCTGGAGCTGGCGGCCGGAGAGACGCTGCTCCTGACGGGAGGCAACGGCGCCGGCAAGACGACGCTGCTGCGTGTGCTGGCGACCGTGCTGCGGCCGCACGCGGGTGCCGTCTCGGTGGCCGGGCACGAGCTGCCCCGGCAGGCCCGCGCCGTGCGTCCGCTGATCGGCTACGTTGGCCACGAGCCGCTGGTGTATCCAAGCCTGACGGCGCTCGAGAATCTGGAGCTGTACGCGTCGCTGCACGGCCGGTCGGCCGAGAGCTGCCGGCCCGCGCTGGCGATGGTCGGCCTCGAGCGGCGGCGAAACGACCGCGCGGCGGATCTCTCGCGTGGCATGCGCCAGCGGCTGGCGCTGGCGCGGGCGTGGCTGCACCAGCCGGCGCTGCTGCTGCTGGACGAGCCGACCGCCGGGCTGGACGGCGAGGGCCGCGAGCTGTTGAACGGCATGCTTGACGAGCACCGGGGAGCGGCGCTGGTCGCCACCCACGAGCCGGACCGGTTCGCCGGCCGCGAGCTGCGGCTGCGGGACGGCAGGGTGGCGGCGTGAGGGCCTACCGGGCGCTGCTGCGCAAGGACATGCTGCTCGAGCTGCGCGGCCGCGAGCTGGTGCCGGCGATGCTGGCGTTCGTGCTCGGCGCGCTGCTGCTGGTGCGGTTCGGGCTGGGCGGCGAGACGCAGGCCGGCGGAACTCGCGCGGCCACCGGCCTCTTGTGGGTGGTGGTGGTGTTCACCTCGCTGCTGGCGCTGGTGCGCAGCTTCGCCCAGGAGCGGGAGCACGGCATCTGGGACGGCATCCTCTCGGCGCCGATCGACCGGGCGGCGATCTGGGCGGCCCGCTCGACGGCAACGATCGCCTTCCTGGTGATCACGCAGGCGGTGGCGCTGCCGCTGTTCTGGCTGTTCTTTCTCCAGGATGGCCGATCACCGTCGCTGTGGGTGCTGGCCTGCGCCCTGCTGCTGGCCGATCTCGGGGTGGCGATGCTGGGCTCGCTGCTGGCCGGGCTGGCCTCGCAGGTACAGGCCCGCGAGGTGCTGCTGCCGGTGCTGTTCCTGCCCTTCGCGGTGCCGCTCGTGACGGTCGCCGTGCGGGTGACCGTCAACACGATATCCCCGCAAACAAGCGGTTTCAGCACGTTTGAAGGGCTCGGCTTTCTGGCTCTCTATGATACGATCTTTGGGCTCTTGGGCTGGGCGCTTTTCGAGTACGTCGTGGAGGACTGAACACTGGAGATCGGCTCGCGTAGGGCCCGCCCCGACCGGGCGACGGTGGCCGCCACGGCGGCTGCCGCGCTGATGGCGCTGGCCCTGGCGCTGATCTTCTTCTACGTCCCCAACGACGCCGATCAGGGCTACTCGCAGCGCATCTTCTACTTCCACGTGCCGATCGCGATCACCACCTACTGCCTGTTCGGCTGGGGCGCCGTGAACGCAGCTCGCTACCTGTGGAAGCGCGACCCCTCGCTCGACCTGAAGAGCTACGTGCCGATGCACCTGGGCGTCATCTTCGGCTCGCTGACGCTCGTGACGGGCTCGATCTGGGCGAACATCTCGTGGGGCACGTGGTGGTTTTGGGGCGACACCCAGCTGACCACCTTCCTGATCATCTTCCTGTTCAACTGCGCTTACTTCATGCTCCGGTTCTCGGTCGAGGCGGGCGAGCGGCGCGCGACCTACTCGGCCGTCTACGCGCTGCTCGGCGTCGGCCTGATCCCGCTCTCGGTGCTGGGCGTGCGCTTTGCCCAGAGCAACGAGCTGATCCATCCAATCACCTTCAACTCAAACGGTGCCAATATGGACGGCAGCATGTTCCTGACCTTCCTGGTGGCGCTATCCGCCATGCTCACGCTGGCGGTCACGATGTACCTGGTCGAGCTGCGCGGCAAGCGCATCGATGACCGGTTGCGCACCATCCGCCGGCTGGCCGAAGGTCGGGCGTGATCGCCGAGCTGGCGGCCAAGTCCGTCTACGGCGAGTTTGCCGTCAAGTCGGTGGCCGCCGTGTACGGTCTGGCCTGGATCGTGACGCTTGCCTACGTGGCGATCCTGAACGCGAAGTTCGCCCGCCTCGAGCGCCAGCTGGACGAGATCGCGAGCCTGATGGAGGCGGCCGCCGATGCCTGACCCGGTGCACCTGCTGCTGGTCGGCACCAGCCACCGCCACGCGCCGATCGCGGTCCGCGAGCAGCTGGCGGCGCAGGCCCACGGCCGCCGCCTGATCGAGGCAGTGATCTCGGAGCAGGCTGTGATCGAGGCGGTCGGCATCTCGACCTGCAACCGCTGCGAGCTGTACATGGTGGGCGCCGACCCGCTGGCGATGCGCGAGGCGGCCGTGCGGCGGCTGGCCGACTACGCCCATCGCAGCGAGGCCGAGGTGGAGCCGCTGCTCTACGTGCGCGAGGGTGGCGACGCCGCTGAGCACCTGTTCGCGGTGGCCGGCGGGCTCGACTCGCTGGTGCCCGGTGAGGCGCAGATCCTGGCTCAGATCCGCGAGTCATACCAGCACGCGCTCGAGATGGGCTCGACCGGCACCGTCTCGAACCGGCTCTTCCACGAGGCGCTGGAGGCCGGCAAGCGCGTCCGCCACGAGACCGCGATCGGCCAGTCGAACGCCTCCGTGGCCTCGGTCGCCGCCGAGCTGGTGCGCGAGCGGCTGGGCGACCTGGCCGGCGTCACGGTGCTGATCGTGGGGGCGGGCAAGGTGGCCGAGCTGGTCGCCCAGAACCTGGCCTCGCGAGGCGGCGTGAAGATCGTGGTCGCCAACCGCAGCCCGGAGCGTGGGCAGGCGCTGGCCGAGCGGTTCGGCGGTGAGACGGCGCCGTTCGACGACCTCGCCGCCGCGATCGCGGCCGCCGACGTGGTGGTCAGCTCGACGCTGTCCGACCAGCCGCTGATCGGCCCCGCCGACGTCGCGCCCGGCCGCCGCGTGATGGTCGACCTGGCGGTGCCGCGCGACATCGATCCCGCGGTGGGCGAGATCGACGGTGTCACGCTGGTCAACGTCGACGACCTGGAGCAGACGGTGTTGCGCAACATCGGTCTGCGCCAGGGGGAGACCGAGCAGGCGCGGGCGATCGTGGTCGAGCAGGCGGACGAGTTCCGAGACTGGCTGGCGGCGCTGGAGGTGGTGCCGGCCATCACCCAGCTGCGCGCCCTCGCCGAGCAGATCCGGCTCAGCGAGCTGGAGCGGATGGACGGCCGCTGGGACGGCCTCAGCGATGCTGATCGCGAGCGGCTCGATCAGCTCACGCGAAGCATGCTGAACAAGCTGCTGCATCGCCCGACGGTGCGCCTCAAGGAGCTCGCCGCCGGCAACGGCGACGCGTCGCACGTGGCTGCCATGAACGAGCTGTTCGGGCTCACGCCGCGGTCGTGATCCGCCTCGGCACGCGTGGCAGCGTGCTTGCTCTGGCACAGGCGGGATGGGTGGCCGAGCGGCTGGACAGCGCCCGGATCGTGGTCATCGAGACGGCCGGCGACCTGCAGCGCGACCGCCGCTTTGACCAGATCGGCGACGGCCGCGGCGTGTTCACGCAGGAGATCGAGCGGGCGCTGGTCGAGGGCCGGATCGATGTGGCCGTGCACAGCGCGAAGGACCTCACGGGTGAGCCGGCCGCCGCGCTGGCGATCGGCGCCGTACCCGAGCGCGAGGATCCGCGCGATGCCTGCTGCGGCCCGTATCCGAGCCTGGACGAGATCCCATCCGGCGCCCGCGTCGGCACCTCGTCCGCGCGGCGGGCGGCGCTGCTGCGCCTGCTGCGGCCCGAGCTCGAGGTGGTGCCGCTGCGTGGCAACGTCGATACGCGGCTGCGCAAGCTCGACCGCGGCGACGCCGACGCGATCGTGCTGGCGGCCGCCGGCCTGATCCGGCTCGGCCTGGAGCAGCGGATCGCGTTTTGCTTCGACCCGGCCGTGTTCGTGCCTGAGGCCGGGCAGGGCGCGCTGGCGCTTCAGGTGCGGCGCGGCGACGAGGCGCTGGTGGCGGCGCTCGACCATCCGCAGTCACACGCCGAGCTTGATGCCGAGCGTGAGCGCGTGGCCGAGCTGGGCGGGGGTTGCTCGCTGCCGGTGGCTGCGCACGCCTGGCACGAGGATGGCCGTCTGCGGCTGCGCTCGTGGGTGGCGGCGTGACGGTGTACCTGGTCGGCGCCGGCCCGGGCGATCCGGGGCTGCTGACCCTGCGTGGCCGCGAGCTGCTGGAACGCTGCGATGCGCTCGTCTACGACCGGCTGGCCGACCCCCGGATCGTGGCGATGGCGAATCCGGCCGCTGAGCGCTTCTACGCGGGCAAGGAGGCCAAGCGGCACGCGCTGACCCAGGACGAGATCAACGCGCTGCTGGTCGAGCTGGGTGGCCGCTGTGAGTGCGTTGTGCGGCTGAAGGGCGGCGACCCCTTCGTCTTCGGACGCGGCGGCGAGGAGGCGCTGGTGCTCGCGGCGGCCGCGATCGCGTGGGAGGTGGTGCCCGGCATCTCGTCCGCCTACGCGGTGCCGGCCTACGCCGGTATTCCCGTCACGCAGCGGGGCATGGCCGCCCAGGTCACCATCGTCACCGGCCATGAGGATCCCACCAAGGCCGACAGCGACATCGACTGGAAGTCGCTGGCGGCCACGCCGGGCACGCTCGTGTTCCTGATGGGGGTGGGCGCGCTGGCCGACAACGTCGGCCGGCTGATCGCGAACGGCATGTCGCCGGCCACGCCGGCGGCGGTGATCGCCAGCGGCACGCGGCCCGGGCAGCGCACCGTCACCGCCCGGCTGGACACGATCGCCGAGGCGGCGGCCGGGCTGCGCCCGCCGGCGATCACGCTGGTGGGCGAGGTGGCCACGTTGCACGACCGGTTGGGCTGGTTCGAGCGGCGGCCGCTGTTCCGGCGGCGGGTTGTGGTCACGCGCGCCCGGCCGCAGGCCAGCCTGCTGGCGGCGCGGCTGGCCGAGCTGGGGGCGGACGTGGTGGAGGCGCCGGCGATCGCGATCGAGCCGCTCGCGTTCGAGCCGCCCGAACTGTCGACGTACGACGTCGTCTGCCTGACCAGCGCCAACGGCGCCGAGCGGCTGCTGGCCGGAGACGTGCGGGCGCTGCACGGCATCACGGTGGCGGCGGTGGGACGCGCCACGGCGGCCGCGATCGCCGATCGCGGCATCGTCGCCGACATCGTCGCCGAGCAGGCCGTCTCGGAGTCGCTGCTCGAGTCGCTGGGCGACGTGGCCGGCCGGCGCGTGCTGGTGGCGACGGCCGAGGGCGCCCGCACGGTGCTGCCGGATGGGTTGCGGCAGCGCGGTGCCGAGGTGGACGTGCTGCACCTCTACCGCACGCGGCGCGAGCCGGTCGACGTCGACGCCGTGCTGGCGGCCGATCTGGTCACGTTCACCTCCTCGTCGACCGTCAGCAACGTGCTCGAGGCGCTGTCGGGACGCGATCTCTCGTCGCTTCGCGCCGTCTCGATCGGTCCCGTGACGAGCGCGACGCTGCGCGAGCACGGCGTCGAGCCCGTCACCGAGGCCGAGCCGCACGACGTCGAGGGTCTGATCGGGGCGGTGCTTGGCTGGTCGGTGACGGTACAGTGAGCGCGATGCGCCCGGTCGTCACCTTCCTGTCGGACTTCGGCTCGGCCGACCCGTTCGTCGGCATCTGCCATGGCGTGATCGTCCGCACCTGCCCCGACGCCGAGGTGATCCACCTGGCGCACGGCATCGACCCCCAGTCGGTGGCTCAGGGCGCGCGCGTGCTGGCCGCCTCGATCGCCTTCCTGCCCGTGGGCGTCCACATGGCCGTGGTCGATCCCGGCGTCGGCTCGCAGCGGCGCGCGGTGGCGCTTCGCAGCGGCGACGGCCGGCTGTTCGTCGGCCCCGACAACGGTCTGCTGGTGCCGGCGGCCGAGGCCTCGGGCGGCATCGAGCTGGCGGTCGAGCTGAGCAACGGCGAGTACATGCTGGACGCCGTGTCGCGCACGTTCCACGGCCGCGACGTGTTCTCGCCGGTGGCGGGGCACCTGGCTGGCGGGCTCGATCCGCGGCTGCTGGGCGAGGAGGTCGACGTCGCCACGCTGGTGCGGGCGAACGAGGCCGGCTTCCAGCTCGACGGCACGCTGCTGCGGGCGACCGTGCAGCACGTCGATCGGTTCGGCAACGTGCAGCTCTCGGTTGGCGTGGAGGATCTCGGCGAGCTGTTCGAGAACGGGCGCAGGGTCGAGGTGGCGCGGGGCGACGATCGCTACTACGCGTTCTGTGCCCTGACCTTCGCCGACGTCGCCAGCGGCGAGCTGGTGGTGTTCGAAGACTCCGAGCGGCGGCTCTCGATCGCGATCAACCGTGGCAGCGCGGCCGAGCTGATCGATGCCGAATCGGGCAACGAGGTGCAGCTCGAATTTGCCCCTTGACGGCGGCGCCGCGGAGTGATGGTATGCAGGTAAGAGCGGCCTTCGAGGAGCGGTAGCACCGTCCCGGAGGCCGCTTCCTCGTGATGGGGACGGGGCCTCAGGCGCCGCGGTACACTGGTCGCCGCGGCGAGGTAGCTCAGTTGGTAGAGCACGCGACTGAAAATCGCGGTGTCGGCAGTTCGACTCTGCCCCTCGCCATGTTCAGCGGCCGTCATCGTCGATCTCAACCCGCTTCGAGCTGGGCGACCTGCTTCTGCGCGGACGCACAACGGGCGCGTGCCCGCTCGACACGAGCTTGGGTTTGCTCCTGCCGGCGTACGGCCACGGCGAGCGCGCGATCGAGATCCGCCAGCTCGCGTTCCGCGTCCTTCAGGTCGCGTTGGGCTGCGGCCGCCTTTTCGCGAGCCTTGGCGAGGCGTTGTTCACGTGCCGTGTCGCGCCGCTTCGCCGTCGTCTTCCGTTTCGCCGTTTCCCGCTTGGGGGGCGCAGCCTGCGCTGCGAACCCGTCCAAGCCGGTGAACGCGGCGGCGCGACCTTCTCGGGTGAGAACTCCGCGCCTGATGTCACCGGCGACGTCGGGATCAAGCGCGGCGAGGTGCAGCGTCTCTCGAACGCGTTGCAGCGTGGACGCGGACGCAAGACCCGCGTGTGTTGCAATCTCCTCCGCGTTTCGCATTGCACGGTCGAGCGCTACGCGCTCACGCTCCACCGCGTCCTTGAGACTGCCGCCCCCGCCCAGCTGGGTATCGCGCAGCCGCTGACCCGCGTCGAGAAGGCCCTCGATGATCTTGGGAACCTCTCGGGCGAGCCTGTTGACGACCCACGCCGGGTTTGACGGCTTGCGGAGCGCCTTGATCGCGGCGGCATCCTCGCGACGTCCCTCGTCTCGAAGCCGGCGCGAGGTCTCGTCCCGGGCCGGGGTGAACTCGTCCAGTGAAAGGCCGTAGAGCCGCTCGACGTCTGACTCGAATGCCTCGGTCATCGGCGAAGTATGCACCACCATGCCCCGGTTTCACGGGCTGCGTGAAGGGATCAGCTGAGCCGTTTTGGGGTCGTGTAGCCGACCAGTTCGGCGTCTCCCTGGCTCACGCTGCTCCACGTCCGGTCGCCGAGATCGAGCGTCGCGGGCGCGCCGGTCGGGAACTTCACGGCCACGTCCGCGCGAAGAGGGCCGGGGGCTGCCAGGAGCAGCAC
>JAWVEC010000151.1:0-6643 GCA_033856975.1 Gaiellales bacterium | reverse complement strand
TACGGCTGCGCCGAACGGTCGCCGGGCCGGCGCCGCAGCCGCGCCCACGCCATGCCCAGGCGGGGGTCGTAGCCGGCCACCGGCCAGTCCGATCCCAGCGCCAGCACGGCGCCAGCCCGTCGCAGCTCGGCGGTACGGAATCCCCGTCCGCACCGCTCCGGCCCCAGCGCCCGGCTCCACGGATCGGCCTGGTCGGCCGTCATCCACTGCAGGTGCAGCACCTGCTGCGAGGCGACGACGCCTCCGGCGACAAACCGCGGCAACTGGTCGTCCTGCATCGTCTCGATGTGCTCGACGCGGTGCGGGCCGCGTGCCACCTGTCCCGCCGAGCGGTAGGCGTCGAGCGCGCAGCGCACCGCCCGGTCGCCGATCGCGTGCGTGATGGAGGGAGCACCGGCGGCCGCGAAGCGGCGGATCACTCCCGCGTAGCGCGCGGGGTCGGGCCAGTTCGGCTCGGTGCCGCGGCCGCTCGTGTCCGGCTCCTCCAGCCAGGCGGTGCCTGGCTCGACAACGCCGTCGATGAACAGCTTCGCCCAGCCCGACCGCCACAGCCGGCCACTCTGCTCGCCGGCCGCGATCGCCTCGTCGATCTCGTCATCAGCCATCGTCGGCTGCACCGTGAACGGCACCACCTGGCGTACCCGCAGCAGGCCTCGCCGCTCCAGCTCGCGGCACTCGTCGGGCGTGGCCAGCGTGCCGTCCATCATGTGTGCGGCGGTCAGTCCGACCCGGTTCATCGCCGCCAGGCCTGCGCCGATCAGCTGCAGCCGCTGCTCGTCGCTCGGCTCCGGCATCGCGGCGACGACCAGCTGGATGGCGTTCTCGCGCAGCTCGCCGGTCGGCTGCCCGTCCGGCCGGCACACGATCTCGGACGCGTCGTCGAAGCTGCGCGCGCCGGTGATGCCTGCCGCTGCCAGCGCCGGCGGGGTGGCCAGCGCGGTGTGGAAGTCGAAGAAGTTGAGCAGCGCCGGGTTGCCGCCGACCGCCTCGGCGAACAGCTCGCCCGACGTCTCGAGTCCCTCGAACACCCGGTACTCGAGCGAGTGGCCGGTGATCCAGGCGTCGTCGCCGCACCGCCTGCGCTCGACCGCCAGCCGTGATCGCACCTCGTCCACGCTGGCCGCGCCGGCCAGGTCGGCGCCCTGCGTCTCGATCGCGCCCATGAACGAATGGATGTGGCTGTCGGTCAGCCCCGGCACGATCGCGACACCACGGCCGTCGATCGTCTCGGTGCCGGCCCGGGTGGCCGCGCGCACCTCGTCGTCGTCGCCGACCGCGACGATCACGCCCGCCCGGATCGCGAGCGCGGTGGCGGTTGGGCGAGCGGGATCGAGCGTGCGGATGCGGGCGCCGAGCACCGTCAGGTCATGCATCGGCGACCTCGCCGGTGGGCAGCACGGGTGGGTGCGCCGAGATGTGATCGCGGGTCAGCCGCTCGGCCAGGTCGGCATCGCCGGCGGCGATCGCCTCGGCGATGCGTGCGTGCTCGCTCGCCCAGGCGGTCGACCCCGAGGCGAGCGCCGCCTGGGCCTCATAGATCGGCACGCCGATCCGCGGCACCCACAGCATCTCGGCGAACCTCGTCAGGTGCGGGTTGCCGGATGCAGCCGCCAGCGCGAGGTGGAACTCGCGGTTGGCCGCGAAGCTCGCCTGGCGGTCGGATCCCGCGCTTTGCTGGGACGCGATTGCGCGTTGCAGCCGTGCGATGGACTGGCCGTCGCGACGCTCGGCGGCCAGCCGGGCGGCACCCGGCTCGAGCGCCACCCGGGCCGACCAGGCGTGGCGCATGTCGCCGAAGTCGAGCTCCGAGACGGTGGCGCCGCGGTTGGGTGAGAACTCGACCAGGCCCTCGGTCGAGAGCCGGCGCAGCGCCTCCCGCAGCGGTGTCCGCGAGACGCCCAGCTCGTCGGCCAGCAGCGCCTGGCGCAGCCGCGTCCCGCGGGCCAGGTCACCGGACAGGATCCGCTCGCGCAGGGCGGCGTAGACGTGGTCGACGACGCTCTGGATCTGGAGCGGGCCGGCGGCAGGGACTTCGGGTTGGGCGTTCATGGTCTTTGCATACATTACGCGATCGCATGCTTGACAGCCATCCGACCGGGATGCGAATGTATCCAAGTTCTTCCGACCTAGGAGGGTGACGATGTCAGTGTCTGCGTCTCCAACGCCCGAACCCGGCCAGCTCGGGGAACGGCGTCTGGGCACGATCCACGCGGTCGCTCAGGCGCTCGCGATCGGTCCGATGTTCTCGGTCGCCCTGGTGCTGGGAGGCGCCTCGCGTCCCGATATCGGCGCCGGCTGGAACGCGGCCCTGGCCGTGCTTCTGGCCGGACTCGGCGTGATGGCGATCGCCTACTCGCTGTCGCTGTTCGCCCGCCGTTACGCGGGTGCCGGCGCTGTCTATGAGTACCTCACCCACGGCGCGCATCCCGCCGTCGGCATCTTCACGGCCGGCGTCTTCTTCCTCGGCACGCTGCTGCTCGGCGGCGGCGGCATCTACCTCGGTCTCGGCATCCTCACCAACGGCTTCTGGGCCGCCCATATCGGCGACGCCTCCAACGCGCCCGCCTGGTGGGTGCTGGGGCTGATCTTTCTTGGGCTCGTGCTGGCGCTGAACTACCTGGGAGTGCGGATCGCGATCCGGGCCATGCTCGCGTTCGCGGCCATCTCCTTCTTCCCGATGCTGCTGCTGGCGATCATCATCATCGCCAAGGGCGGCGACTCCGGCAATACGCTGTCGATGTTCAACCCGGGCGAGACCTCGCTGCTGGGAGTCACCGGAGGCGGCGTGCTGGGAGGCGTCCTGCTCGGCATTCTGCTGTTCGTGGGCTTTGAGGCGGCAGCCTCGATCGGCGAGGAGAGCGCCGATCCGCACCGCTCGATTCCCCGCGCCCTGCTGTGGACGGTGGGCGTCTCGGCCGTGTTCTTCGTGATCATGTCCTACGCCTTCTCGATCGGCTACGGCAAGACCGCCGTCAGCCAGGGCAGCTGGGCGTTCTCGACCGGCCCGGTGGACGAGATGGCGACCCGCTATGTCGGCTCCTGGTACGCGACGATCCTCGACCTGGTCGTGATCCTGGACGCCACCGCACTCGCCCTCGCCATCTGTGTCACGATCGGCCGCGGCTACTTCGCGCTCGGCCGTGACGGCCTGCTTCCCTCGGTGTTCGCGCGCACCTCGCGCCACAACACGCCGTGGGTGGGCAACCTGATGGTGATCGTGGGCGGCGCCGGCCTGATGCTGGTGGTGCACTTCATGAACTACGGCACCAAGTTCGTGATCCCGACGCCCGACGGCCCGGTCCCGCTGTTCCCGAACAACGAGTTCGCGACCTTCATCGTCGCGGCCACCGCCGGCTCGTTCCTGATCGAGCTGGTCTACCTGATCCTGTCGGCGGTGGCTATTCGGATGCTGGTGAAGCACGCCGGCTCGTGGTGGCAGTACCTGGTGGTGCTGGTGGCTGTGGCAACGCCGATCCTCGGTTTCTATGGGGCGCTCCATCCCGCGCCGCATGACCGCACGAACTACAACTGGGAGGCGCTGTACTGGTCGCTGGGCGTGGTGCTGCTGTCAGCCATCTGGTTTGCGGTGGTGCAGGTGACGCGGCCCGAGAAGGTGCGCAACGCGGCTTCTCACGCCGCAGAGCATCGCGGCGTGCCGCCGCTGGACGAGAACATCGACTTCACGCCGGCACCTCCCGACACGGCGATCTGAGAACGTGCACGGCCGGCCTCCGACCGGGGGCCGGCCGTGCTTGTCTCCACCCCTGCCCGGTGCTACAACTCCGATACATCTTCGTGACAGGAGGTACAAGTGCGGGTAGACGAGATCATGCAGACCGACCTGGTTCGCTGCGGTCCTGAGGCAACCGTCGTCGAGGCGGCGGCGACGATGTGCGCGCGCGGAGTCGGCGCGTGCCTCGTGATGGAGGGGCCGAGGCTGGTCGGCATCTTCACGGAGCGCGACCTGCTGCGCGTCTTCGCCGAGGGCGATGACGTGCGCGACCGCACGGTCGCCGACCTGATGACGCGCGAGGTGACGATGGCGCCACCCGACGCCGACGTGATCTGGGCGGCCGACGCCATGAAGCGGATCAAGGCACGGCATCTTCCGGTCGGCGAGGACGGCATGGTGGCGGGCATCATCTCGCTGCGTGACCTGTTCGCCACGGCCGAGGCGGTGCTGCGGCTGAATCCGGACGGGCTCGAGACGGCGCGCGGGATGCTGGCCGCGGCCAGCCGCCAGCACTGAGCTACACGCTGGACTTGACCGAGACGCCTGACAGCGTCTCGGCGAACACCGATGCGATCGTCGCGATCTCGTCCTCGCTGATCACGAACGCGGGCGAGACCTGCAGCGAGTGCCCGGCCAGCCCGCGCGTCAGCACCCCACGATCGCGGCAGCCGGCGACGATCCGGTCGACCAGGCCGGGATCGGCGGCTCGGGCCGCTGCGTCGATCTCGATCGCGGCCAGCAGTCCTACGCCGCTTCGCACCTCGCTCACCAGCGGCAGCTCCGACAGCGGCGCCATCGCTGCGGCCAGCAGCGGCTCGAACCGCGCGACCCGCTCCAGCAGGCCCTCGCGCTCCAGGATCTCGAGGTTCGCGAGGCCGGCCGCGCAGACGCTGGGATGTCCCGAGTAGGTGTAGCCGTGCCGGAACAGCGCCTGTCCGGGCGTGCTCCAGAACGGCTCCTGCACGCGGGGCGCGACGATCACGGCGCCGAGCGGCAGGTAGCCGGAGGTGATGCCCTTCGCGCAGGTGATGATGTCCGGGGTGATGCCGAAGCGATGGCAGCCGAACCAGGTTCCCAGCCGGCCGAATCCGCAGATCACCTCGTCGGCGATCAGCAGCACGTCGTGCGCTGCGCACAACTCCTGCACGCGCTGCCAGTAGCCCGCAGCGGGGTGGAAGATGCCTCCGGCGCCGATCACGGGCTCGCCGATGAAGGCTGCGATCGAGTCGCCGCGTTGCTCGAACAGCGTCTCGAGCGCGGCCGTGTCGTCGCTGCCGACCGTGGCCGTGTCGGTCAGCAGCGGGCCGAACCCTTCGCGGTTGGACGGGATGCCGGCCAGGCTGGTGCCGTACGCGTTCATGCCGTGGTAGCTGCGCTCGCGATGCACGATGGTGCGCTTCTGCGGGCGGCCCAGCGCGTGCCAGTAGCGGAGCGCCAGCTTGCTCGCGGTGTCGACCGCGTCCGAGCCTCCGCTGGCGAAGAACACGGCTCCATCGGCGAACGGCGCCAGCGCCGAGACGCGCTCGGCCAGCTCGATGGCGGGCCGGTTGGCGGTCGAAGCGAAGATGTCGTAGCTGGCCAGCTCGCGCATCTGCGCGGCGGCGGCATCGGCGATCTCACCGCGGCCGTGGCCGACGGCGCAGTACCAGAGGCCGCCCTTGGCGTCGATGTACTCGCGGCCCTGCTCATCCCAGACGCGCGCTCCCCGTCCGCGCGCGATCACGAACTCGTTGTCCTTGACGGTCGCCATGTCAGCGAACGGGTGCCAGAGCCTGCTCATGGTGTGGACGATACCAGCGCTTCGAACAGCGACGCGCCGCCGTCCAGCGCGAACCGGCGGCTGCTCACACGGCGGCGAGAGCGGACAGCGAGGCCGCCCCAAGCACGACGGCGCCGCGGTCGATGTCGCCCAGCCGTCGAGTCATCTCGTCCTCGAGCGCCTCGCCGGCGGCGTCCGCCAGCCGGCGGCCCTCCGCGGTCAGGCGGGTGCTGCCCTGCGAGCCGCGCCGCTCGGCGTAGCCCCTGGCGGCCAGGCGCAGCGCGATCTGCTTGGCCTGGCTGGGGCTGGCCGCGAGCAGCTCGGACAGCGTGCGGGTGGTGACCGACTCGCCCTGGGGACGGTCGCTGAGCAGGAGCAGGGCGTACAGCTCCATGGGACGGAGGTCGATGTCGCGTGCTGTCTCGAGCACGGATCGGTCGAGAGAGCGAAGCAGCCGCAACCCCGCCGGCACACCGGTGGACGTGTCCGGTGCAGCGGGAGGGGGATTGGTGACAAGCGCGAGCCTGACGGCGCTGCGGCTGGTGGAGTGGTTCACGCCCATTTGGGGATCTTGACCGATCGGAGCCCGCCGCGCCCTAGCCGATTTGCGGTAATTGTCGTCTTGGATCTGGGGCGGTTTTCGGGGGCCGAGGTCAGCGGTCGTCGCCGGCAGCGGCGTCGTCGGTGAACGGCCCTTCGGAGGCCTCGGTCAGCTCTCCAAACCCGTGCTCCTCGAGCAGCGCGGCCACCGCCAGCCAGCTTCGCGGCGGGTCCGCATGCGTGGGGCCGGCGGGGGGAGGGTTGTCGGGGGAGGGGTGCACGGGCGCAGGACGGTAGCTGCGCCGGGCGGGCGGCGCAAGTGCCATTCACGCACTTTGCGAGCAGGACGGCCCGCCTATACTCGTGCCGCCCTCGGGCACCTGACCGGCGAACGGAGGAGAGACATGGAACAGCGAGAGCACACGGTGCGGGCCGGCGACGGTCGGGCGCTGCACTTCTACGAGGCGGGCGACCTGGACGGACCGGTCGTGTTCGAGATGCACGGCACGCCCGGCTGCGGTCTGCCGAGGAAGCGGACGATCGAGGACGCGTTCAGCAAGGGCCTGCGCCTGATCTCACACGACCGGCCGGGATATGCCGCATCGGGGCGG
>JAWVEC010000150.1:0-4307 GCA_033856975.1 Gaiellales bacterium | reverse complement strand
CGCCGTGCAGCAGCGGTGCCAGCAGGAAGTGGTCCCAGTAGCCACCGGTCAGCACCTGGTGCGGACGCCACACCGAGTGCTCCGCCCAGCCCTCGTTGAGGTGCAGCACACGGCTGCCGTCCGTCTGCTGCACGACCTGGATGAACTGGTAGGGCGACTCGCCCTCGTAGATCACCCCCGGGCCGGGCTTGACCAGCCCCGGCGGCAGCAGGGCGAGGGCGACGATCGCGACCGGCACCAGCAGGTAGCGGCGGCCGAGCGCCGGCACGGCGGCCAGAGCGAGCAGCCCGGCCGTGGCAAGCATCGTGCGGCGCGTGCCGATGGCAGGGATCAGCACGGCCACCGGCAGGAACGTGCCCAGAATGCTGCCGGCGGTCGAGAGCGCGTACATGCGGCCGGCCACCTCGCCGGCCTTCTCGATGCTGGTCACACCCAGACGAACGGCGAACGGGGATGCCATGCCGAGCAGCGTGATCGGCACCGAGAAGATCAGCATCGCGGCGAAGAACGAGCCCAGGAATGCGCCCACCGAGGCGTCGGCAAACGCGCCCACGGCGACGTCGAGCAACGGGCGGGCGAGAAACGGCGTGACCGCGATCGCCGCCGAGGCGATCAGCAGCAGGCGCGCCAGGTACGGCATGTGCGGATTGCGGTCGGCCAGCCGGCCGCCCAGGAAGTAGCCGGCGCAGAGGTAGATCAGGATCAGGCCGATGATGTTCGCCCAGACCAGGATCGATGCTCCGAAGAACGGCGCCAGCAGCCGCGACGCGGTCATCTCGGTCGACATCGTGGTGGCGCCTGCGACGAAAACGAGTGGGTAGAGCAGGCGCGGGCCGGCGGTCACGGCGCGAGCATAGCCCTCCCACCGATCGACGCAGGGTCGGTCAGCGCACGTCGCCGCCCTGCGCGAACGACCGGCTGAACGGGCGCCACGGCACTCGCTGCCACGCCTCGCCCTTGCACATCGGACACTCCGGCAGCTTGCGGTATACGGTCACTCCATACCCGCAGCCCGCACAGCGGAACTCACCCTTCGCGCTCATCCCCGAGATCCATTCGGAGGCTTCTCCCACGACTTCGAGTCGTTTTGCTGTCGACCCCATGAGCACACCCCTTCAGGCATCCGACGCGGGAAATCCGGCCGGGCGCTGATGTAGGTTAGCTGTGGCAGACCGCACGCTCAACAGGAATTTCCCGCATATGCACACGGCGACTTGCCAGTGGATGCACACGCCCCGAGCGAAAGGACGGCGACCATGAGCAGCGAAGAGCCCGGCAACGGCGGAGACGCCCAGCCCGATCTCGGCGACAGCGGCATGCGCGAGACGACGCCACCGCCACCACCCGCCAGCACCCCTCCACCGCAGCCCTCCAGCACCCCGCCCCCGCCACCCCCACCGCCACCTCCCAGCACGCCCACGACTCCGGCTTCCAGCGCGCCCTCCGGCGCCAGCAGCTTCGACCCGGCCAGCGTCCCGATGGCGGTGTGGATATCGGCCGGTGGCGCACTGGTGCTGCTGATCAGCGTGTTCCTCACCTGGTACAGCTTCAGCATCATCGGCATCAGTGGCTGGGATTCGGGATCGCTGGGGAAGCTGGTTGCGCTACTGGCACTGGTCGCCCTCGGCGTTTGGGGGGTCGAGTTGTTCGCGCCCACGGTCACGCTGCCCGCTCCGGCCTGGATGATCGCGGGAGGGGCCGGTGCCATCTCGGTTCTGTTCGTGCTGATCAAGATCGTTGACAAGCCCAGCCCGGGTGGGTGGGGTCTCTCGTTCGGCATCTGGCTCGCGCTGGTGTCCGCAATCGCGGTCGTGGCCGGCGCGTACCTGCGCATGAGCGAGTCACCGAGCTAGATCCTCGGGCGGCTGGGCGCCGCCGGTGACGTCCCACCGGCGGCGCCCGCCATCGCATCGCGGATAGACTGCAACGCGATGACGACCCAGAAGGCGACGCTCAAGCCCTACCTCGCGGAGATCCGCGAATGGGTCGCACAGGGAATGACCGACGTGTGGATCGCCCACACGCTCAACTCGACGCCGGCCAGCATCTCGGCCTTCCGCTCCCAGCACGGCATCCTGCGCCGCGACGTGCCCGCCGAGGCCTCGGGCAGCAACGTGCCGCCTCCGGTGATACCGCCCGAGGCAAATGAGCCCGAGCCCGATCTCAAGCCGCGCCGGCGCTCGCGGGGCGGTCGCAAGAAGGCGGGCGCCGAGCCGGTGCTCGCGGCGGTGGCTGCCGACGATCGGGACGGCGGCGATGCAAACGGCGACGGCGCAACCAAGCGCCGCCGCAGGGGTGGGCGCGGTCGCGGCAGTGGCAGCGGGAGCAGGCGCGCGCCCAGCTTCGAGGCCGTGCTGGACAGCGGCGACGAGGGCTACGGCTTCTGGCTGGACGGCGCCGTGCGCGACGATCCGGTGTTCGCCGAGCACTGGGCCGCGCGCCGCGCGCTCGTGGTGCGGATCGAGTCGGATCAGATCGTGATCCGCCCCGCCGAAGAGGCCTGAGAACCCGAGCCGCCGGCGCGAGCTGGGGTCAGACCCCTCCGCGGACGCCGCCACGCGTCCGGCACCGCTTCGGCACATGACACGAAGAGGGGTCAGACCCCTCCGCGGGCGCCGCCACGCGTTCGATACCGCTTCGGCACATGACACGAAGAGGGGTCAGACCCCTCCGCGGGCGCCGCAACGCGTTCGATACCGCTTCGGCACACCACCCTGCCATCTGTCTGCGAAGCCGTCACGTGCCCCGTGAGAGGGGTCAGACCCCTCCGCGGGCGCCGGCACGAGATCGGCACGGAGTCGCTACACGCGGTAGTCGACGGCGTCACGGGCGAAGCGGGCGAAGGCGGCGTCCTGGACGATCGTGAGGTCGTGTGCCCACACGTGCTCGGTGGTGAGCTGGGCGACGTGCCGGCACCACGGCGCGCTGATCTCGTACTCGGCCACCAGCTCGGCGACCGTGTAGGTTTGCCCCATGCGGCGGTGCAGCTCGGCGACGATCTCGTCCACCACGCGCCGGTACACCGCCTCGCGCCGCGACGACTCGTCCAGCTCTTCCAGCCGTTGCGCGCCCGCCTCCCACTCCATCAATGCCAGCTCGGCCCGCGCGCTCACCCGCAACAGCACCGGTCGAGCGGAAACAGCGGCTCGGCTTCGGCCAGCATCCGGCCGCCGAACAGGTACCGCGGCTCGGCCAACGCGAAGGCGGCATGCGCATGCAGGCACTTGACCGCGCCGTCGCGATCGGTGCCGCCGATGCCAAGCGTCAGCGAGCGGCCCCCGTCCAGCATCGACGCGGCCGGCCGGCGCAGCTCGCGCTGACGGCGCGCGCCCCAGGCGTAGGAGGCGGCCGCCGCGGAGTCGGTGCCCACCAGCCGCTGGTAGCGCTCGACACCCCCAGCGTCCTCCAGCTCACCCAGCCGCGCGACCGCCGCCGGGCAGGTCAGGTAGAAGGTGGTCGGGAAGGGCTCGCCGGTCGCGAGGTAGTCGGCCTGCCGCACCACCGCCGGCGCTCCGAACGGGCAGCGCGCCACAACCCCTGCCAGAGCACGGGGCGGGCGTCCCAGCTGCCGCTCGATCACCGCGAAGTCGTCGATTCGTTCAGACTAGATGATCCCGGCTCAGCGGCACTGCGCGCCGTCACGGGCGCTGATGTCCTTGATCACGAGCGGAGTCTCGCCGGGGTAGATCCAGCCACATTCGCGCGCGAGCAGCACGATCTGGGGCGTCGTCTGCAACGCCTGCGACTCTCGCTGCAGCTGGTCGTGGCGCCGCTGAAGCGAGGCCAGCTGCGCCCGCGACCGGTCAAGCCGGGCGCCCGCGCGCAGGTACTTCTGCACCGGGCTGACGTAGAGCGCGGCCATCAGCAGCAGCACGGCCACCGCCGCCAGGCGTCGCATCGGCAGCGGGCGCGACTGGGAGCGGATCGAGCGGGCGGTGACCACCGGTCGCTGTTCGACGCCCTCAGCCGGACTCCTACTCCATGGTGTGTACGAGGATGTGGTTCGTCGTGCCCGGGAGGTTCAGCAACGTGCCGCCCGTCAACACGACTCGCTCGCCGGCCTCGGCCAGCCCGCTGTCCTTGATCGCGTCGGCCACCCGCTGCCACAGGTCCTCGATCGAGCTGGCGTCCTCGATCACGATCGGCACCACCGCCCAGTCCAGCGCCAGCTGCTGCAGCACGTGGGGATAGGGGCTGGCGGCCACGATCGGGCGGCGGGGGCGGAACCGCGACACCTGCCGCGCCGTCGAGCCGGACTGCGTCGGCACCGCGATCACGGGCACGTCCAGCTCCTCCGCGATGTCGCA
>JAWVEC010000149.1:0-2670 GCA_033856975.1 Gaiellales bacterium | reverse complement strand
CTCAGGTGGGGCGTGGTCGAGCAGCTGCCGGTCGACCCGGTACGGCTTCAGGTTCGCGACCCGCTGCTCGTGCTCCGCCTCCTGGCCCATGCTCGTCCAGACATCGGTCACGACGGCGTCGGCGCCGGCCACCGCCTCGACCGGATCCTCGACCAGCGTCACGTCGCCGGCCGCGGCCACCACCTGCGGGTCGGGCTCGTATCCGAGCGGCGTCGCCACGGTGATCCGCATGCCCATCATGCCGGCTGCGGTGATCAGCGAGTGGCAGACGTTGTTGCAGCCGTCGCCCACCCAAGCCAGTCTGCGATCCTCGAGGTCGCCGAGCCGTTCCCTCAGCGTCTGCAGGTCGGCAAGCGCCTGGCAGGGATGATGGAGATCGGTCAGGCCGTTGATCACCGGCACCGTGGCCGCCTCCGCCAGGCGCTCGACCTCCGCGTGCGAGCGGGCCCGGATCATGATCGCATCGACGTAGCGCGAAAGCACGGTGCCGGTGTCCTCGATCGACTCGCCGCGTCCGAGCTGCATCTCGGCCGCGGACAGGTTGACCGCCGTGCCCCCGAGCTGCGTGATCCCGACCTCGAACGAGACGCGCGTGCGCGTCGACGGCTTCTGAAAGATCATCGCCAGCGTGCGGCCGGGCAGCAGGCGGTGCGGCACCCGTTCGGCCTGCATCAGCTTCAGCTGATCGGCCAGATCGAGCAGTTCCGTCAGCTCGTCGCGCGAGAGCTGATCGATCGAGAGCAGGTCGCGTCCGGTCAGGGACGAGGGGGCGGACTGCGTGAGCATTGCATGAGTATGCCAGAAATGTGCATGAATATGCAAGAGTCAACCAATTCTGCTGCGCGGTGCGAGTCGCTTGCGTTCTTCGTCTCGTTGCCAAGATTTGTTGCAGATTGTTCGTGAGGCTAAAGAGTCGTCCGGTATCTGCCGATACCAGGGAAGTCATCCTTTCCCCCGAGGAGGCAGTTGTTGAGCGCCCTGCGCGCAAGATGTTCGCTCCGTCCGGTTAGGGCCGCCTCGCGGCCCCGCTTTCTGCTGGTCCCGCTGCTGCTCTTGGCGGCGATCGCGTTTGCGCAACCGGCGGAGGCTGCCACGGCCGTCAGCGTCAAGATCGGCACCGCACCGAAGCGGATCTCGCGTGCCACCAGCGCCACGTTTGCGTGGAAGACGCACGGCACCGTGCTGGGCACGATGTGTGCGCTCGATCGCCAGCGCTTCCAGCGGTGCAGCGGGCGTAGGCTGTACAAGAAGCTGAAGAACGGCCTGCACACGTTCCGCGTCGAGGTGATCGGCGTCCGTGCCACCAAGCGAATCGCCACCTACAAGTGGCGGGTCGACACGCTTCCGCCCACCGCCCCGATCGCCGCGGGCGGCTCTCTGACGTGGCAGGGCGTCGCCTCGCTGCCGCTCACGGGATCGGGGTCGAGCGATTCCGGAAGCGGCGTCCTGCGGTACGAGTCGCGCAGCTCGAGCGACGGTGGCGCCACATGGAGCGCGGGTGCGCCGGGTGGGCTGGTGACGGCGGCGGCTGTCGGCGAGACGATGGCGCAGTTTCGCGCCGTCGATCGGGCCGGCAACGCGTCGGCCTGGAGCCCGGCCGCCGGCACTGCGGCGGCGACGGCCCGCATCGATCGTGACGCGCCGAGCATGCCGGTGGTGACCGGCGGCTCGTTGCAGTGGCAGAACGCGGTCACCGTGGACGTGGTCGGCGCCGGCTCGGTCGATGCCGGCGGGGCCGGCGTCGATCACTACGAGTACCGGACATCGACCGACGGTGGCCTGCTGTGGTCTTTCGGCGTGGCCGGGAACGATGCCTCGATCAGCGCCCTGGGCGAGACGCTGGTGCAGTTTCGTGCGGTGGACGCAGCCGGTAACGCATCGCTGTGGGCGCCGCTGATCGACAACGGCGGCAACACGGTGCGGCTCGACCGCACCATCCCCACCGCCCCGAATGTGGTCGGCGGCACCATCGGCTGGCAGAACATCGCCTCGACCACGGTCACGGCGTCCGGCGGGCAGGACTCGTTCGGTTCGGGAGTCGCCGGCTACGAGTACCGATCGTCCACCGACGGCGGCGCGACCTGGTCATCGCCGGCGGCGGGTGCGGCGCTGGGCATCTCCAGTGAGGGCGAGACGCTGGTCGAGTTCCGCTCTGTGGACAACGCCAGCCTCGTCTCGTCGTGGACGCAGGTGCCGGTCGAGATCGACCGCACCAATCCCACCGATCCCACCGTCAGCGGCGGCTCGCCCGCCTGGCAGAGCGTCGCCACGCTGGACATCGCCGGCGCCGGCTCGAGCGATGCCGGTGGCTCGGGACTGGTCGGCTATCAGGTGCGAAGCTCGACGGACGGCGGCGTGTCGTGGACGGCTGCGGCCGCCGGCACACACCGGGTCGTCTCGGCGGAGGGCGAGACGCTGGTCGAGCTGCGCGCCATCGACGGCGCCGGCAACGCCTCCGCGTGGGTGCAGGACACGGCCCGCATCGATCGCACCCTTCCGACCGCGCCGGTGGTGTCGGGTGGGTCGCTGAGCTGGCAGAGCGTGGCCTCGGTGGCGGTGTCGGCGTCGGGTTCGACCGATGGCGGCGGCTCGGGCCTGTCGGGCTATGAGTATCGCTCCTCGACCGATGGTGGCGCGACGTGGTCGGTGGCCACGGGGGGCGCATCCGAT
>JAWVEC010000148.1:0-2856 GCA_033856975.1 Gaiellales bacterium | reverse complement strand
GGGCGCATCGCGCGCAGCCGTGGCCACTCCTCGCCGCTCGGCTCGCTGCTCGATCCCGCCGCAGACAAGATCCTCGTGCTCGCGGTACTCATAATGCTCGTCGACCAGCGAGTCGCACCCGGTTGGATGGTCGCGGCGATCGTCGTCAGGGAGTTCCTCGTCACCGCCCTACGGCTGGCCGCGCTCGAACGCGGCGTGGTGCTCGAGGCGCGCGACCTCGGCAAACTGAAGACCTGGTCGCAGGCGGTTGCCGCGGCGGTTGGTGGCTTCGCCGCTGCGGGTGCCTGGCGCAATGATTTCGCCTGGTGGGCACTGCTGGTCGCGGTCGTACTGACGTGGATCTCCGGGCTGGACTACGCCCGCGTGGCCCCACGCCTCTGGCGCGGCGGCGCGACGGCCTGATCGACCTCTTCCTCAGGCCCCGGGCCTAGCCCGACGCGGCGCCAGGGAGAGGGCGCGAGCGCGGACAGACGGTCCTCTTCGAGTGCCTCGAGGATGGCTCGGCGCTCATCTTCCGTGGGTTCCGGGGTGATCTCGACATCCACGTTTTCCTCACATTAAAGAGATAGGGCGGACCGCCGATAGGACAGATATGCGCTGCCGCCGCCTTGTGTACGTCTGGGCGCTCGTAATGCTCCTCACACTGTCCCCGGCCTACGCCGCCGCCAAGCCGGGGACTTCGTGGGCACAGGCCGAGCTCGAGACCGTAGTGGCCGCAGGAATCATGGCCAAGGCGGCGGCGGCGCGTCCCGAAAGTCCCCTCACCCGAGGCGAACTGGAGACAATCGTCGCCGGCCTCACGCATGCGCCGGCCATCGTGCCCGCCTCCCCCACTGCCAAGGTCACGATCGCCGCACTCGACGCGAGGCTCGTCGCCGCACTCGGCCTCACCGACAGTGCCAAGCTCTTCACGCAAGCGGCCAAGGCTGCAGGTCTCAACCCCCCCTCCCGCTTCGGGACCGAAACCGTTGCCCGCCTCCTCGGTCTCCGCACGAACCACCCAGCCGCGCTCGACGCGCTCGAGCTCTCGCCGGGCCAACCGGCCAACAACGCCGAGGCCGCCTACTCCGCAGCACGAATCCTGAAGCTCAGCGCGCAGGCTGTGCCGGACGTACAGGAGCTCGCGGCATCCTTTGCTCTGCCCGCACTAACGCCCTGGCAGAAGACAGTGCTGACGACGGCGGTGCGCTTCATCGGCTATCCGTATGTGTGGGGCGGAGAAAGCGAGTTCACGCAGTCCAAGCAGTCGCCGTTCGGACCGCAGGTACACGGAGGCTTCGACTGCTCGGGATTCGTCTGGCGTGTCTACAAGGTGGAGCAGTACGCCGACGGCGGCACACTCCCGGACATGCTCCAGGGCCGCACGACATATGCGATGAGCGGAGAGGTCCCTGCCGCGAAACGAGTCACCTTGGCCAACCTCCAGCCAGCCGACGTCATCTTCTTCGGGGCGAAGGGTCCCAAGTCGAAAGCCGCGCAAGTCGACCACGCAGGTGTCTACCTCGGCAACGGCTGGTTCATTCACTCGTCGAGCTACGGAGTTGCCGTGACGACGCTCTCCGGCTGGTACGCAAAACGCTTCGCCTGGGGCCGTCGGCCGCTCGCCGAAGCAGGCCTCGTTTCCCCCGCTTAAAAGCGGTTTTTGCCTAAATCCCCCGATGGGGGGATACGCTCATCCGCCCCCGGCGAAAGAATCCGCCCGTCTGGCGTCTTTGTGTGGGGAGGTTCTTGGGGATGTTGCAGTGGAAGCCAAAACTGATTGCCCTAGTGGCCATCTTGGCGCTCGTCGCGGCAGTCTCGGGTCAGTTCACCTGGGACTCCTTCGAAATGCTCAGCTGGTTCTAAGCCCGACGTGAGCTCACAGGCGGTCACACCCCGCCGGCTTACCGCTCTCATCCTTCCTGTCTGCCTGGCGGGCCTCGGTGTCTTGGTCGCGGCCGGTTACGCCTTCGCGACCACGGCGCACAGCAGTCGCGAGCTGATCGGCCTCGCTGCACTCACCGCGGCTGCGACGCTCGCGGAGCGCTTCCCCGTGCCGATCAACGCAGAGACCGGCGGAGGTGTGCTCTCGCTGACGTTCGTCTTCGCGGTTGCCGCAATCGTTCTCTTCGGCTGGGCCGCCGGCGCTCTCTTGCTGCTCGCGGCCACGGCCGTCGTTCAGCTTGCCCAGCACCGGCCGTTGCAGCGCATCTCCTTCAACGTGGCGGTGCTCGCCCTCGTCGCTCTCGCCGCGGGTGCACTGATCGCGCCCATCCACGGCGAAGGTGTCGGTGCCGTGGTCGCGCGGGTCGTGCTTGCAGCCACTGCCGACAACGTCGTCAACATCGTCCTGATCTCGGCGGCGATCGCGCTCAGCAGCGGCCAGCCTTATCTCCAGCTGATGCGGACGCACGTGCGCGCGACCATCGTGCCGTTTGCGTTCATGGCGTCCGCTGCGCTGATGCTCGTCGTGCTCTGGGAGCGCGCGCCCGTCCTATCGGTCGCGCTCGTCGGACCGTTGCTGGCGATTGCGCTGTACCAGCGTTCGACGCACCGGGCGCTACGGGCGATGCGGCTCGCGCTCACGGATCCCCTGACCGGGCTCGGCAATCACCGTCACTTCCACGAACGGCTCCAGCGCGAGCTGTTGAGCGCAGAGGAGCAGGCGATGCCGCTCACGCTCTGCTTCGTGGACATCGACAACTTCAAGAAGATCAACGACCGCTACGGGCACCCCTCAGGCGACCGCGTCCTTTCTCAGGTGTCCGCGAGGCTGCGCCAAGGCGGCGAGGCCTTCCGGCTCGGCGGTGACGAGTTCGCACTCCTGTTCGTAGATCACGACGAGGGGATGGCGCTCGCGGCTGCGAACTCGATCGT
>JAWVEC010000147.1:0-9062 GCA_033856975.1 Gaiellales bacterium | reverse complement strand
GCCGGGCGGCCCATCAGACGCGCCTTCGCTTGCGCGGGCGAACGCCGTTGTGAGCCTGCGGCGAGACGTCCTTGACACCGAGGATCTCGAGGCCGGCGGCCTGCAGCCATGGCGAGACGGACGCGGTCAGATCGGTCGCGTCGGTCACGACCGCCTTGGCGGCAGCACCCTCGCGCAGCGAGATGACGTCCTCCTCCGAAACCTGGAACGACGGGATGTTGACCCGCTTTCCATTGACCACGAAGTGTCCGTGCCGCACGAGCTGCCTGGCCTGCGATCGCGAGGCCGCAAAGCCGAGCCGGTACACGACGTTGTCCAGCCGCAGCTCGAGCATCCGCAGCAGGTTCTCGCCCGTGATGCCGCTGCGGCGGCTGGCCTTCTCGTAGTACGTGCGGAACTGCTTCTCGAGGATGCCGTAGTAGCGGCGCGCCTTCTGCTTCTCGCGCAGCTGCAACAGGTACTCGGACTGCTTCGTGCGGCCGCGGCCATGCTCGCCCGGCGGATACGCGCGGCGCTCGATGGCGCACTTCTCGGTCAGGCAGCGCTCGCCCTTGAGGAACAGCTTCATGTTCTCGCGGCGGCACTGCTTGCACTTGGGAGCGATCATGCGAGCCATGGGGCCTCCCGGTGACACGACTGGAGTGGCTGGCGAGCGAAGAGCGAGCCAGGGGAGGACGCAGGGAGCTCCGATACTGGATGAAGTATCGGTGCGACTGAGGACGATGCCTGGCGAAGCTCTGCAGCCGCCAGACGCCCAGTGAGTGTTGCCGGGCGGCCCATCAGACGCGCCTTCGCTTGCGCGGGCGAACGCCGTTGTGAGCCTGCGGCGAGACGTCCTTGACACCGAGGATCTCGAGGCCGGCGGCCTGCAGCGAACGGATCGCCGTCTCGCGCCCCGAACCGGGTCCCTTGACGAACACCTCGACCTTCTGCAGGCCGTGCTCCATCCCCTCGCGGGCGCAGGCGTCGGCCGTGACCTGTGCGGCGAACGGCGTCGACTTGCGCGACCCCTTGAAACCGACCGCGCCCGCGCTCTTCCACACGATCACGTTGCCCTCCTTGTCGGTGAGGGCGACGAGCGTGTTGTTGAACGACGTCTTGATGTGGGCCTGGCCGATCGCAACGTTCTTGCGGGCCTTGCGGCGGACGCGGCCACGGGTGCCGCCTCTACGAGGTGCTGGAGGCATTCAATCCTTTCCTATTTATTTCTTGCGCTGCTTGCCGACGGTCTTCTTCGGCCCCTTACGGGTGCGCGCGTTGGTTCGCGTGCGCTGGCCGCGAACCGGGAGGCCGCGGCGATGGCGCAGGCCCCGATAGCAGCCGATCTCCATCAGGCGCTTGATGTTCTGCGACCGCTCGCGACGAAGATCTCCCTCGACGGTGAGGTTGCCGTCGATGTGGTTTCGAAGCTGTGAGACCTCTTCCTCGGTCAGATCGCGCACCTTGGTGTCGGGATTGATCTTAAGCGCCTTCAACACCTCGTTTGAGGTCGAACGGCCGATCCCGAAGATGTAGGTGAGCCCGATCTCAACCCGCTTCTCGCGCGGGATGTTGACGCCTGCGATACGTGCCATCTAGCGAATCACCTAGCCCTGACGCTGCTTGTGGCGGGGGTTGGTGCAGATCACGAGCACGTTGCCGTGCCGCCGGATGATCCGGCACTTCTCACACATCGTTCTCACACTGGGACGAACCTTCACTCGCGAACTCCTCTGGAAAGCACCCAACTGGGTGGAAACGGCCACAGGCAGACACGTGCCCCCGACCGGGCAAACGAGAACTCTATCACCCCGCCGCCACCTGACGCGCGGTTCTCCGAAGCGTCAGCACACGCGGCTCGCCCTCGGTTATCGCGACGGTGTGCTCGCAGTGTGCGGCGAGGCTGCCGTCCACGGTGTACACCGCCCAGCCGTCGTCTCCGCCGCGCACATCCCAGCCGCCCTCGGTGATCATCGGCTCGATCGCGAACACCATCCCCTCGGCGAGCTTGGGCCCGCGCCCCGCGGGGCCGTAGTTGGGAATCTGCGGGTCCTCGTGCATGCTGCGGCCGACGCCGTGCCCGACCAGGGCCCGCACGACGCCGAAGCCGTGAGCCTCGACCACCTCCTGGACGGCATGGGAGACGTCGCCCAGCCGGTTGCCGCTGCGGCACTGCTCGATCGCGGCCGCAAGCGACAGCTTGCAGGTCTCGATCAGCTCGACCGCCCGCTCCGACACCTCGCCGATCGGCACCGTGACCGCCGAGTCGGCGACGTAGCCGTCCAGCGTCACACCCACGTCAACCGAGAGCAGGTCGCCCTGCTTGAGGCTGTAGGCGCCGGGGATGCCATGCACGATCATGTCGTTGGGCGAGGCGCAGATCGACCCCGGGAAGCCGCGGTAGCCCTTGAACGTGGGCACGCCGCCGAACGAGCGGATGTGCTGCTCGGCGATGCCGTCCAGCTCGCCGGTGGTGACTCCGGGCCGCGCCTCGCGCTCGAGCAGCTCCAGGGTCGAGGCGACCACCTCGCCGGCCCGGGCCATCGTGTCCACCTCGGCAACGGTCTTTCGGACGATCATGCGACCGCACCCAGCCTGCGCAGGATCTCGTCCAGCTCGCGAGCGACGTCGTCACGGGATCCGGCGGCGTCGAGGAACACCACCAGGCCCTGGGCCTCGTAGTGGTCGAGCACCGCCTCGGCGGCCTCCACCCACTGCACCTGGTAGCGGTTTCGGATCACGTCCTCGCGATCGTCCTCGCGCTGGTACAGCTCGGAGCCGTCGATGTCGCAGATGCCCTCCACCTTGGGCGGCTTGGAGACGATGTGGAAGACGTGCTCGGCCGCGCGGCACACGCGCCGGCCGCCGAGCCGCGTGACCAGCACCTCGAGGCCGACGTCGAACACCGGCACGGCCGCGATCCGCCGGCCCAGCGTCTCCAGCATCCCATCCAGCGCCTGGGCCTGGGCGAGCGTGCGCGGAAAGCCGTCCAGCACGAAGCCGGCGTTGGTGTCACCGACCGCCAGTCGCTCGCGGATCATGCCGATGATCACGTCGTCGGGCACCAGATCGCCGCGGGCCATGATCTCCTTCGCGCGCAGACCAAGCTCGGTGCCGTCGCGCACCGCCGCCCGCAGCATGTCGCCGGTGGCGATGTGAGCGAGGCCGTGCTCCGTGGCCACCCGGGCGGCCTGAGTGCCTTTGCCGGCCCCCGGAGGGCCCATGAAGATCAGATCGAGAGCCACCAGCGAACCTACTTGAGAAAGCCCTTGTAGCTGCGCATCGAGAGCTGCGACTCGATCTGCCGCATGGTGTCGATTGCAACCCCGACCACGATCAGCACCGAGGTGCCGCCCAGCGCACGGGCGGTCGCCTGGCTGAAGCCGCCGAACTTGATGAACAGCGTGGGTGCGGCGGCCACCAGGGCGAGGAACAGCGCGCCCGCCACCGTCAGCCGCACCAGCACCGATTCGAGGTACTGCGCGGTCGGCCGGCCGGGCCGGATCCCGGGCACGAAACCGCCGTACTTCTTGAGGTTGTCCGCCTGCTCGAGCGAGTTGAACACCACAGCGACGTAGAAGAATGTGAATCCGAAGATCAGCAGCGACTCGCCGATGATGTACGGCCACGAGGTGTAGTTGAACCACTGCGCGACCCGCGGCCCGAACGAGCCGGGCAGCAGGCGACCGACCGTGCCCGGCAGGATCATGATCGCCGAGGCGAAGATGACCGGGATCACGCCCGCCATGTTGACGCGCAGCGGCAGGTAGGTGGAGCCGCCCGAGGTCATCCGCCGGCCCACCATCCGCTTGGCGTACTGGATCGGGATCTTGCGAATCCCCTCCTGGACGTACACGACGCCGGTGATCACGAGCAGGATCACGATCGGCAGCGACAGCCGCTCGAACGGCGTGCCGTTCCACCAGGCGCTGATGCCGGCCGGCGCGCTGGTCAGGATCGAGGCGAAGATCAGCAGGCTCATGCCGTTGCCGATGCCGCGCTGCGTGATCAGCTCGCCCACCCACATCAGGACGGTGGCGCCCGCTGTCAGCGTCATCACGACCAGCACGTAGCTGCGCAGCGAGCGATCGACCAGGATGTCCCCGGTGGCGGCGCCGCCCAGCAGGCTCGAGCCGCTGGCGAAGGCGTAGGCGTAGCCGAGCGACTGCGCCCCGGCCAGCGCGACGGTCAGGTAGCGCGTGTACTGGGTGATCCGGCGCTGGCCCAGCTCGCCCTCCTTCTGCAGCGCCTGGAGTGACGGGAACACCGGCGTCATCACCTGCAGGATGATCGAGGCGGTGATGTAGGGCATGATGCCCAGCGCGAACACCGACAGCCGCGTCAGGCCGCCGCCCGAGAACGTGTTCAGCAGGTTCAGGAAGTCGTTCTGCCCCAGCGAGATCGCGTTCGGGTTGACCGCCGGCGAGGGCAGGTGCGATCCGAGCCGGTAGACCGCGAGCATGGCGGCGGTGAACAGCAGCTTGCGCCGCAGGTCAGGTACGCGCCACGCGCTGAGGAAGTTCTCGAGCACTAGCTACTCGGGAGTCTCGTCGTCGCCGGCCGGCGTGTCTGTGGCTTCGGCCACGGCGTCGTCACCATCCGCCGCCTCCGCCTCCGCCTCGGGCTCGACCTGCGCGTCTCCGTCCCCGGACTCGGCGGCGGGCGCCGCGCTCTCCTCGGCCACGGGCTTGGGCTTACGCTTCGGCTTGCTCTTGGGAGCGGGCTCCGGCTCGGCGGGCGCGCCCAGACGGACGACGCTGCCGCCGGCAGACTCGATCAGCTCGGCTGCCTTGGCCGAGAAGCCGTGCGCATGCACGGTCAGCTTCTTGGTCAGCTCGCCCGAGGCCAGGATCTTGATCGGATGCTTCAGCGACCGCACCACCCCGGCCTGCTTGAGCAGCTCCGGCGTGATCTCCGTGCCGGCGTCGAACCGCTCCAGGTCGCGCAGGTTGACCGGCGTGGTGAAGGTACGGAACGGCCCCATCGGCATCGACTTCTTGTGGTTCGGCCCGCGCAGCTTGCCCAGCCGCATGTACAGCGGCATCTGGCCACCCTCGAAACCGGGCCGCATGTTGTGGCTGCCCGATCGCGACTTCTGGCCCTTCTGGCCCCGGCCCGACGTCTTGCCGCTGCCCGATCCGTGGCCGCGGCCGACGCGCTTGCGCTCGCGGTGGCTGCCCTCGGCAGGCTTCAGCTCGTGCAGGTTGAGTTCGGTCGTCTCAGACGCCATCTACTTCTCCTCCTCGACGCTGACCAGCCGGGCGACGCGGCGCAGCATGCCCTGCAGCACCGGCGAGTCCTCGTGCACGGCGCTCTTTCGGATCCCGCGCAGGCCGAGCGCGCGCAGCGTGCCGCGATGCTCTGGGCGCGTCCGGATCGAGCTTCGCACCTGGGTGATGCGCAGCTTCGCCATCAGGCGACCGCCTCTGCCGCAGCGGCCGCCGCTGCGGCGGCCTCGGCAACCACCTCGGAGTGCGGCTTGATCACCTCGCGCACGGTCTTGCCGCGAAGCTTCGCCACCTCCTCGGGACGCTTCAGGTTCTTGAGCCCGTCCACGGTCGCCATCAACAGGTTGATCGGGTTGGACGTCCCCAGCGACTTGGCCAGGATGTCGCGCACGCCGCCCAGCTCCAGCACGGCCCGCACGCCGGCTCCGGCGATCACGCCGGTGCCCTCGCTGGCAGGCTTCAGCATCACGCGCCCGGCGCCGTAGCGGCCGACGGTGGCATGGGTGATGGTGGTCTTGTACTTGGGCACCTGGAACATGTTCTTCTTGGCGTCCTCGACGGCCTTCGCGATCGCGGACGGCACCTCATTGGCCTTGCCGTAGCCGACGCCGACACGATCGACCTCGTCTCCGACCACGACCAGCGCCGTGAATGAGAAGCGCCGGCCGCCCTTTACCACCTTGGCAACACGATTGATCTTTACCACGCGCTCCTGCAGCTCGCGGACATCTCTCTGGTCTCGGGCCAACTTAAAACTCCAATCCTGACTCGCGGGCAGCCTCGGCCAGCGCCTTGACGCGGCCGTGGTAGAGGTAGCCGCCGCGATCGAACACGACCGACGTGACGCCGGCCGCCTTGGCGCGTTCAGCGATCAGCTTTCCCACGGCGGTGGGAGCCTCGGCCCGCTTGGTATCGGCCAGATGCTTCTCGCGGCTGGACGCCGAAGCCAGCGTGTGGCCGGCGTCGTCGTCGATCAGCTGCGCGTAGATGCGCGCATTGGAGCGGTACACGGCCAGCCTGGGACGGGTGGCCGAGCCTGACACCTTCACGCGAACCCGCCGGTGGCGGCGCAGGCGCGCCTGTTCCTTTGTCTGAACGCTCATGCCCGCTTACCGACCTTCCTGACGACGTGCTCGCCCGCATAGCGAATGCCCTTGCCCTTGTACGGCTCGGGCGGCCGCCACTTGCGGATCTGGGCGGCGATCTCACCCACCACCTGTTTGGACGCGCCACGGACGACGATCTGGGTCGGCTGCGGCACTTCGAAATCGATGCCGGCCGGCGCCTTGACGGCGACCGGATGGCTGAAGCCGAGCTGCAGCTCGAGGTCGCTGCCCTTGAGCGCCGCTCGGTAGCCGACGCCCTGGATCTCGAGCCGCTTCTCGAAGCCCTCGGTGACGCCGGTAACCATGTTCGCGACCAGCGAGCGGGTCAACCCGTGCAGCGCGCGGTGGTCGCCGCGATCGGTGGGGCGCGTGACGGTCAGCGTGCCGTCGTCGACGGACACCGTCATGTCCGGATTGATCCGCTCGGAGAGCGTGCCTTTGGGCCCCTTGACGGTGACGCTGCCGGGCGTGATCTCGATCTCGACGCCGGAGGGAACGGTGATGGGTTTTCGGCCGATGCGACTCATGGAATCACCATACGTAGCACAGCACCTCGCCGCCCACGCCCTTCTCCTGAGCCTGGCGGCCGGTGACCACGCCGGTCGAGGTTGACAGGATCGCAACGCCCATCCCGCCCAGCACCTTGTGCGGGCGGTCCTTGCGTGCGTAGATGCGGCGTCCCGGCTTGGAGACGCGCTTGAGGCCCGAGATCACGCGTTCGCGGTTGGCGCCGTACTTGAGCGTCACCACCAGCGTGTCGTGCACCTCGCCCTTGTCGACCTGATAGCCCTCGATGTAGCCCTCCTGCTGGAGGATGCGAGCGATCTCCCGCCGCATCCCGGAGTTGGGCATCTCGACCTTCAGGTGCAGCGCCTTGTTGGCGTTGCGGATTCGGGTCAGCATGTCTGCGATCGGATCGGTAATCATGGATTCACCCTCACCAGCTGCTCTTCGTCATGCCGGGCACCACGCCCTGGTGCGCCAGCTCCCGCAGGCAGATACGACACACGCCGAACTTCCGGAAGTAGCCGCGGGCGCGGCCGCAACGCGAGCAGCGGTTGTAGGCGCGCGTCTGATACTTCGACGGGCGCTGTTGCTTGACCCTCAGTGATTCCTTCGCCATGTGCCTCTACGTCCTTAGTTCCGCGAACGGCATGCCGAGTGCTCGCAAGAGCTCCCGCGCCTGCTCGTCCGTCGCCGCGGAGGTTGTGATCGTGATCGTGAGACCACGCACCTCCTGAATATCGTCGTAGTTGATCTCGGGGAAGATGATCTGCTCGCGCACGCCCAGCGAGAAGTTGCCGCGACCGTCGAAGGCGGCCGGATTGATGCCGCGGAAGTCGCGGATGCGCGGCAGCGCGATCGACAGCAGCCGGTCGAGGAACTCATACATGCGGTCGCCGCGCAGCGTCGCCTTGCAGCCGATCGGCATGCCCTCGCGCAGCTTGAAGCCGGCGATCGAGCGCTTGGCGCGCGTGATCACGGGCTTCTGCCCGGCGATGATGGCCATCTGCCCAGCCGCCTCGTCCAGCGACTTCACATTCACCTTTGCCTCACCGACGCCCATGTTGAGCGTGATCTTCGTCAGCCGCGGCACGGCCATGATCGACGACATGCCGAGCTTCTCCTGAAGCTCAGGACGGATGTCATCGTCGTACTTCTCCTTGAGGCGCGGAGTCGGCGCTTCGGTTGTGCTCACTTATCGATGTCCTTCTCGCAGGCGCGACAGATCCGCACCTTGTTGCCGTCGGAGTTCTCGCGGTAGCCGATGCGTGACGGCTTGCCGCAAGCCGGGCACACGAGCTGCACGTTTGAGATGTGCAGCGGTGCCTCCTTCTCGATCACACCGCCCGGGATCACCTGCTGGCTGCCCGAGTTGCGCGGCGCGGGCCGCGGCTTGGTGTGCCGCTTGATCATATTCAGCTTCTCGACCACGACACGCCGCTTCTCCGGAATCACGCGCAGCACCGTGCCCCGCTTTCCGTTGTCCTTGCCGGCGATCACCTGCACCGAGTCGCCCTTCCGGATCTTGATCTTGGGAGCGGCCATGGCCTAGAGCACCTCCGGCGCGAGCGAGACGATCTTCATGAAGTTGCGCTCGCGCAGCTCGCGGGCGACGGGACCAAAGATGCGCGTCCCTCGCGGGTTGCGCTGGGCGTCGATCAGGACGGCCGCGTTCTCGTCGAACGCGATGTATGTGCCGTCCTCACGGTGGTGCTGCTTCTTGGTCCGCACCACCACGGCCGTGACGACCTCGCCCTTCTTGACGCTGCCGTTGGGGGTGGCCTGCTTGACGGTGCCGACGATGATGTCGCCGACCCCGGCATAGCGGCGTCTGCTGCCGCCCTTGATGCGGATGCAGAGCAGCTCGCGGGCGCCGGTGTTGTCGGCGACGCGCAGGCGTGTCTCCACCTGGATCACTTCGCCACCTCGACGATCTCGGCCACGCGCCAGCGCTTGGTCTTGGACAGCGGCCGCGTCTCGACCAGGCGCACGATGTCGCCGATCTTGGCGCTGCCGGCCTCGTCATGCGCATGCAGCCGGATCGAGCGGCGCATCATCTTCTTGTACTTGGGGTGCGACTTGACGATGTCGACGCGGACAACGATGGTCTTGTCCATCTTGTCGGACACGACAACGCCGCGGCGCTCCTTGCGCTGCCCGCGTTCCGTGGTTGGCATCTCGGTGTCAGTCATGACGTCTGCACTTTCTGGGCTGCGGCCCGTTCGTGGGCCAGCGTGAGCATGCG
>JAWVEC010000146.1:0-4672 GCA_033856975.1 Gaiellales bacterium | reverse complement strand
AATCCCCATGTGTACACCTCCCTTCGAGCGCCTCCTTACCCGCACGGGCTCGGGTGCAAACTCGCTCGCAAACCGCGCTTCGGGGCCGCGGTAGGATGCCGGGATGACGCTCACCGCGCGAGCCGACGCGCTGCGGCGCCTGCACGGCGACCCCGAGCTACTGGTGCTGGTCAATGTCTGGGACGTGATCAGCGCCACGATCGTGGCCGACCTGCCCGGATGCACCGCGATCGCCACCGCCAGCCACGCGATCGCGGTCTCCCACGGCTATCCGGACGGCGAGCAGATCCCGCTCGACCTGATGCTGACCTCGATCGAGCGGATCGCCGCCGCGGTCGAGTTGCCGGTCAGCGCCGACCTGGAGGCCGGCTACGGCGATCCCGGCACGACGGTGCGGCGCGCGATCGCGGCCGGCGCGGTGGGCGGCAACCTGGAGGATGAGATGCGGCCACTCGACGAGTCGGTGGCCGCGGTCGCGGCGGCCGTCGCCGCCGCAGAGGCGGAGGGCGTGCCGTTCGTGCTGAACGCGCGGACGGACGCGTTTCTGCGCGCCGGCGACCGCGACCCTGAGCAGGTGCTGGCCGACGCCATCGAGCGGGGCCGGGCCTTTTTGGCAGCTGGCGCCGACTGCGTCTTCGTCCCCGGCCGGCTGGACGCCGCCACGGTCATGCGGCTGGTGGAGGGGATCGGCGATCGCAAGCTGAGCATGATCGGGGTGCCGGGGACGCTGCCCCAAAGCGAGCTGGCGGCGATGGGCGTGGCGCGGCTCTCCTACGGCCCCTGGTCGCAGCGCATCGCCCTGACGGCCCTGGCCGACACGGGCGCCGAGCTGCTGGCCGGCGGCGCCCTGCCCGCGAACGTCCGGGTACTGACGTAGCCCCCGCAGGGGACACGGCGCCTGAGGGTGATGCGACCACCCGCACGATGCGCGTGCTGCACCCCCATCCTTCGGTCTACGCCTTCTACGACGGCCGCGTGCCAGGAACTCGGCTGCACTCGCCCGGGCCCAACTGGGTCGATGACGGCGGCTACGAGCTGGGCGTGGCCGCCTATGCGGTGGTCGACCGGCGTGATGCGCTGATCTATGACACGCAGCTCTCGATCGCCCACGCCCGTCGGATGCGAGAGTTCGTCGAGCGGCTCGGGGTCGATCGCATCCGCGTCGTCCTCAGCCACTGGCACCTCGACCACGTCGCGGGCAACGCCGTGTTCGACGACGTCGAGATGATCGCCCAGGAGCGGACGCTGCTGCACCTGCGGGAACACGCCCCGGCGATCGAGGCCGGCACCAGCTCTGGCCCGCCGGCGATCTCGCCGCTGGTGCTGCCGAACGCGACCTTCGACCGCGAGCTGTCGCTGGAGGTGGGCGGGCTGCGGGTCGAGCTGCTCCACGCCAACATCCACAGCGATGACGCCGCGCTCATGCACCTGCCCGACAGCGGGCTGCTGTTTGCCGGCGACGCGCTGGAGGACACCGTCACCTACGTCGACGAGCCGGCGGATTTCGAGATCCATCTGGCCGAGCTGGAGCGGATCGGCAGGCTCTCGATCAGCCGCATCCTCCCCAACCATGGCGATCCGGAAGTGATCGCAGGCGGCGGATACGAGGCCGGCATGATCGCCGCGACGCGCCGCTACATCGACGATCTGATCCGCTGCATCGACCAGCCAGAGCTGCGCCGGATCGAGCTGCGTGCGTTCATCGCCGAGCAGCTCGCGGCCGGCTCGCTCACCTACTTCGCCCCCTACGAGGCGGTGCACAGCCAGAACGTGGAGCGCGTGGTCGCCGCGCTGGCCGGCCCCGGCACCGGGCCCTGACACCCGCCTAACCGGGAAAGGAGCCGGGTCGCTCCACGGCCCGCCGCCACAGCTGCTCGTCGATGTTGCGGCCGGTGATCAGCAGCACGACCCGCTCGGGCAGCCGATCTGCGATCGCACGGGCGCCGGCCAGCGACGCCGCCGCCGAGCCCTCGACCCGCAGCCCTGCGGCGGCCAGCGCGCCCACCGCCAGCGCCAGCTCGCGCTCGGAGACCTCGACCATCTCGTCCGCCGCAGTTTGCAGCTCCGTGACCGCCAGCGGGATCGCCACCCGCACCGCCAGCCCGTCGGCGAACGTCGCGCAGCGCTGCGACTCGACCACGCGCCCGGCGGCGAAGCTGTGCGACATCACCGGCGCCTCCCGCGCCGCGACACCGATCCGGCGCACCGAAGGCGCGATCTCGGCCAGCCGCGACCCGACGCCGATCAGCAGCGCGCCGTTGCCCACCGGCACCAGCACCGCCCCGGGCAGATCGGGCGCCTGCGTGACGATCTCGTCCGCGATCGCGGCGTAGGCCTCGAACTGGGCCCGCTCGGCGCCGTCCTCGAAGAACGGCAGGTGGTGCTCGTCCGCGTAGGCGGCGCCCGCCGCCTTGGCCACGTCGAGGTCGGCGCCGCCCACCACCAGCTCCGCGCCCAGCCGGCCGAGCAGGTCGAGCTTGGCTGCGCTGGCGCCGTCGGGGACGAACACGACCGCCCGCATGCCGTGCCGGGCGGCCGCCCACGCGGTGGCGGCTCCGTGGTTGCCGGTGGAGGCGGTGACCACGCCCTCCGCTCCGCTGCGCCGGTAGCGCTCCAGCGTGGGCAGCGCCCCGCGCCACTTGAACGCGCCCAGCTCGTGCTCGTCCTCCCGCTGGAGGAACAGCCGGTGGCCGGGCAGCAGATCGGCGGAGGCGGGTTCCAGCCGGGCCATTCCGATCAGCCGCGCGCGCTCAAAGCGCCGCCCGCATCTCCTCGGCAAACGCGAGCACGTGCGCCTGGGCGATCGCCCGCGCACGCTCGGCATCGCCACGCCGCACCGCCTCGAGCAGCTCGCAGTGCTCGCGCACCCGGTCCTTCAGGGGCGGCAGCCGGTCCCAGGTGAGATGCCAGATCCGCAGCGACATGTTGAGGTAACGGTCGAGGTCCTGGGCGAGGTAGGGGTTGCGGGCGCAGCGGTAGATGAAGCGATGCACCTGGGCGTCGAGCTCGATCAGCGAGCGCTGGGTCGACTCGGCGGACCGCAGCGTCGCGATCAGCTCGGCCGCCTCGCGTCGGTCGCCATCGTCAGACAGCGCCGCCGCACGCTCGGCGGCGTGCGCCTCGAGCTGCACGCGCACATCGGTGATGTCGGACAGGCTGGTGATGTTGATCGCGGCCGCGAAGGTGCCGCGACGCGGGTAGACGACCACCAGCCGTTCCAGCACCAGCCGCCGAACCGCCTCGCGGACGGGAGTGCGGCCGACACCGAGTTCGCGGGTCAGCGCCTCCTCGTCGATCGGCGCCCCGGGCGGGATCTCGAGCGAAACCAGCCGGTCTCGAAGCGCGCCGTACGCGCGGTCGGAGAGCAGCTCGGATGGAAGTTGCAGGGCGGACATAAGTCTGATATATGAGTTGTTTACCAGACCGCACCAGCCCTTGCAACCCTCGCATGACGCGCGTACGCGCCGGAGATGACATCCCATGAGCGACCTGCCACGCACCGCCCGCGCCGTCGTGATCGGCGCCGGCATCGTCGGAAACAGCCTCTGCCACCACCTGGCCGAGCTGGGCTGGCGCGATCTCGTCCTGCTGGACAAGGGGCCGTTCCCCAACCCCGGCGGCTCGACCGGCCATGCATCCAACTTCATCTTCCCGGTCGACCACTCCAAGGAGATGACGGCGCTGACGCTCGACAGCATGCGCCAGTACGACGAGCTTGGAATGTTCACGGAGAGCGGCGGCATCGAGGTCGCCCGCACCGAGGAGCGGATGCAGGAGCTGCACCGGCGGATGTCGTCGGCGCACGCCTGGGGCGTCGATCGCGTCTCGATGGTGACGCCGGCCGAGATCAAGCAGATGGTGCCGTTCATCGACGAGACGATCCTTGTCGGCGGCTTCTCGTCGCCGGGCGTCGGCGTGGTCGACTCGCTGCGCACCGGCACGATCTTTCGCGAGCGCGCGGTCGAGGCGGGCGCGCTGACGATCTCGGCCAACACCGAGGTGCTCGGCATCGACGTCGAGCGCGGCCACGTGCGGCGGGTGCGCACCACCCGCGGCGATATCGAGACCGAGATCGTGGTCGTGGCCTGCGGCGTCTGGAGCCCGGCGATCGCCCGCATGGCCGGGGCGTCGATCCCGCTCACCCCGGCGGTGCATCAGATGATCGACATCGGGCCGGTGCCGCGCTTCGCCAGCTCGACCCGCCACATCGAGTACCCGATCGTGCGCGACATGGACACCTTCATGTACGAGCGTCAGGACGGCATCGGGCTCGAGATCGGCTCCTACGCCCACCGCCCGATCCTGCACGACCCGGAGGAGATCCCCTCGATCGAACAGTCGGCGCTCTCGCCCACGGAGCTGCCGTTCACCCAGGCCGACTTCGACCAGCAGATGGAGCACGCGCTGGAGCTGATGCCCGAGATCGTCGGTGACGAGAGCGTGGGCGTGAAGTACGCGATCAACGGGCTGCTTTCGCTGACGCCTGACGGCATGCCGCTGCTGGGCGAGACGCACGAGGTGCGCGGCCTCTGGTCGTGCGCCGCCGTCTGGGTCAAGGAGGGCCCCGGCATCGCCAAGTCGGTGGCGGAGTGGATGGTGCACGGAGAGTCCGAGATCGACCTGCACTCGTCCGACATCGCCCGCTTCTGGGAGCACCAGAAGACGCGGGCGC
>JAWVEC010000145.1:0-8086 GCA_033856975.1 Gaiellales bacterium | reverse complement strand
CTCTCGACCCGCTACACGGGCGGCCAGATACGCGACGAGGCTCGCGACCTCTTCGGCCCGACGGTCGTTCCGCGCGATTTCGATCTGATCGAGCTGCCGTTCACCGAGCGCGGCAGCCCGCGCCTGGTGCGTGGCGACGGCCGCGAGCCGGTTGCTTCCGCGGCTCCGGCGGGCTGATGGAGTTCGCAGCGATGGCCGCTCGCTACGACGAGCTCCGGCCGGCGTCGACCGAGCTCGCAGACCTGACGCTGGCCGAGCTGACAGGTTGCCGGCGCCTGCTCGATGTCGGCTGCGGCACCGGGCGATTCTCGGCGCTGGCGGCTGAGCGGCTGGGCGCGCGGGTGTGGGGCGTCGACCCGTCGCCCGAGATGCTCGCGCAAGCACGCGCACGGCCCGCCACGGGTTGTGGCTGGAAGCTTGCACGCGCCGAGCGGCTGCCGTTCAAGGATGGCTGGTTCGATGCTGTTCACGCCCACCTGGTGCTGCACCTGGTCGACAGCATGCCGCGAGCCGTGACCGAGATGCTGCGCGTGCTGGGAGGCGACGGACGGATCGCGATCGTCTCGTTCCGGCCCGAGCACTTCGACCGCTTCCACCTCGCGCCGTACTTCCCATCGCTGACCGGGATCGATCGCGCCCGCTTTCCCACCCCGGCCGAGATAGAGACACAGCTGCGCGCGGGCGGTGTCGAGCGCGTGCGCGAGTCGGCCATCCACCGGCGGTTGGAGCTCGACCCGGAGATCGTGCTCGAGCGCGTGCGCGGCAGGTACATCTCGACCCTGCACCTGCTCGATGAGGACGAGTACCAGGCTGGGCTGGCGCGCCTCGAACGCGATCTCGCCCAGCGCACGGCCAAGCTGCCGGTGGAGCTCGTCTGGTCGCTGACGGTGGGAGGGCGCAGCACCTGAGACGCGGCGGGCGGTCGCTCGGACCCGAACAGACACCTTCACTCAGGCTAACAGCTTGCTAACACCCGCGGCCGATGGTGTTGGTGATGATCCGACCACGACTCCGCAGCTCGTTCGCCGTTCTCTGTGCCGCCGCCGCGCTCACCTGCCAGGGTGGCGCGGCCGGGGTCGGCCTGACCAGCGCCGGTGCGGCAACGCCCGCGGTCGGCACCTCGTGGCCGCGGCCGCTGCTCACCAATCCGATCGTGATCCGGCTGCACGTCGGGTCGGACTCGCTGCACCTCAACGACTCGCGCGACTACGCACTGCGGATGCCGGCGGTCAAGAAGCTGGGGCCGCTGTACATCACCGGCGGCCGCAACGTGCGCATCGTCGGCGGCCTGATGTCGACAAGGATCAAGGGGCCGAACATCGTCATCATGGACGATGCCGGCACCCACGTCGGCCGCACCGTGCACATCGAGGGAGTGACCATCAACGGCACCAGCATGGTTCCCTCGGACGGCATCAAGATCAAGGCGCCAAAGACGATCGTGCAGCTCGAGAATGACCGCATCATCGGCCTCTGGGGGACGCTCAGCGGCTACCACGCGGACGTCGTGCAGCCCGGCGGCGGCGTCAAGGAGCTTCGCATCGACGGGCTGACCGGCTCCAGCCACTACAACAACTTCTACTTCCGGCGCGAGACGAATCCGCTCAAGCCGGCGATCGGGCGCGTGCTGATCCGCAACGCCAACATGTACGGCTACGCGAACCCGACCGTCCCGCACGCCACGCTGCGCGGAATCTCGATCGGCACGCAGGGCAACCCGCCCTCGAACGACTCCCTGGCCATCAACTGCACCGTCTCGAACCCGCTGATCCTGACCAACTTCTGGGTGACGCCGCCGGCGGGAGTACGGCCGGCGCAGTTCGTCTACCCGCACGACCGCATGGCCGGCGCCGCGTCGTGGTGCCACTCCGCCTACTCCTCAGCGACGCACAGCGTCGACTGGCCGAACCTGCGCGCGTCCAAGGGCGGCCCCGTCACGGGCGTCGTGCGAGTGGGCGTTCATCGCGACTTCGTTCCGATGAGCGTGTCAGGCCTGCACTACCGCTAGCTCTGACGGCGCACCGTTCGTCAGTGCGAAGACAGCAGCTCGCCGAGCCCGGTGGCGAAGGCCGTGGCGCCACCGTTTGCCGGATGGCGGACGTAGGCGACGCCCTCGCCCAGCACCCCCTCGGCGACGCGGCCCACCGCCACCACCAGCGCCGGCCGCACCAGATCCAGCAGCCGCTGCACGAACTCCGCCCCCGCGGCGATCTCACCGGCGGTCGGCCGCCGGTTGCTGAGCGGACGGCCGGCGACGTGGGGATGGTGCGGCACGGTGTTCCACAGCACCACCCGTCGCTCGGCGTCCAGTCGCTCGAGCGTGCGGTGGACGATGGTGCCGCTCGGCTCGCTCCACCCGCGCGGCCGATCGCTGGTGACGCGGTAGGGCGCGCCCCACCGCAGCAGGTCGCGCTCGCTGGTGAACGCGATGCCCGACCAGCGCATGCCCTGGTAGCCGGCCGCCTCGCCCAGCGCGACCACGTCGGCGCCGCTGCGCTGGTCGAGGTAGCTGCGCAGGTTCGCCAGCCGCACGTCGCCGCACGGACCGCGGTACTGGTTGTGGGTCGCGCCGATCCGCGCGGCCGCGAGGTCACGTAGCAGCTGCTCCATCGTGTGATCGATCGTATCCTTTGCGCATGTCCGATTCGCACGGCCGGCGGGCGCGCTCGTTCGGCGCCGTCGCAGATGTCTACCGTCTTGCCCGACCCGGCTACCCACCGGCCGCCGTGGAGTGGGCGCTGGAGCACGCGCCCGGCCGCGACGTGCTCGACCTGGCCGCGGGCACCGGCAAGCTGACCGAGGCGATCCTCGCCACCGGTGCCCATGTGATTGCCGTCGAGCCGCTGGACGGCATGCGCCGTGAGCTGGCCAAGGCAGCACCGGACGCGACCGTGCTCGACGGCACCGCCGAGCGGATACCGATCGCGGACGGATCGGTCGAGGCGGTGCTTGTCGGCCAGGCGTTCCACTGGTTCGACCAGCCGCGCGCGCTGGACGAGATGGCACGCGTGCTGCGCCCAGGCGGCGTGGTCGGGCTGCTCTGGAACCTGCGCGAGGACGGCGCGGACTGGGAGCAGCGGCTTTCCCAGATCCTGGACGCGGGCGATGTCGTCTCGGCAGGCAGCGAGCGCGAAGCGGCAGTGCTGGCCGAGCACGACCGGTTCGGCGAGGTCGAGCACCGCAGCTGGCCGAATCCGGTGCCGTTCGATCGCGAGCGGCTGCTGGCCTGGACGCGCTCGACCAGCCTGGTGGCAACGATGCCGCCGCAGGCGCAGCACGATACGCTGGCGGCAGTCGCAGAGCTGGCGGACACCCACCCCGAGCTGCGCGGACGCGAGAGCTTCGCGATGCCCTACGTGACGTATGCGGTGCGCGCCCGCCGGAGGGACTGAGCAGACGCCGCAGCATCGGACAGCCGAATCGTGACCCGCGGCCGCCAGCTCGCTCTGGTCGCCCTGTTCGAGGTGCTGGTGATGTCGCTCTGGTTCTCGGCATCGGCGGTGGTGCCGCAGCTTCGCTCGGACTGGAGCCTGTCCAGCAGCGATGCGGCATGGCTGACCACCTCGGTGCAGCTGGGATTCGTTACCGGCGCGCTGGGCTCGGCGATGCTGAACCTGCCCGACCGGATCTCGGTGCGGCGGCTGATGGCGCTGTCGGCGCTGGCCGGGGCGATCGCGAACGCGGCGCTGCCGCTGTGGGCGCATGGGCTGGGGCTGGCGATCCCGCTGCGGTTCGCGACCGGCGTCGCGCTGGCCGGCGTGTATCCGCCAGGCATCAAGCTGATCGCATCCTGGTTTCGCAGCGGGCGGGGACTGGCCGTGGGGGTGATGGTGGGGGCGCTGGCGCTGGGCAGCGGCTCACCGCATCTGGTCAACGCGGCATCGACGCTGTCCTGGCGCAGCGTGCTGTGGGTCTCGAGCGCGTCGGCGGCGGCCGGGGCGGTGCTGATCTGGATCGCGGCCCGCGACGGGCCCGACATGGCCCCGGCGGCGCCGTTCGAGCCGCGCTACGTGCTGCGCATGTTCCGTGACCGCCGCCAGCGGCTGGTCAGCTTCGGCTACTTCGGCCACATGTGGGAGCTGTATGCGATGTACACGTGGGTGCCGGTCTACGCGGCGGCCAGCTACGCCGCCTGGAGCTCCTCGGCCGGCGGGCGGGGCCGGGTCGAGCTGACCGCTTTCGCAGCGATCGGCCTGGCCGGGGCGGCCGGTTGCATCGCGGCCGGAGCGGTCGCAGACCGGGTCGGCCGCGCGCCCACCACGATCGTCGCGATGGCGATCAGCGGACTCTGCTGCCTGCTGTCAGCGGCCGTGTTCTCGCTGCACCCCGTGCTGGTGGCCGCGCTGCTGATCGTGTGGGGTGTCGCCATCGTGGCCGACTCCGCCCAGTTCTCGACCGCGCTGACCGAGGTCGCCGATCCAGCCTACGTCGGTACCGCGGTCACGGCGCAGACTGCGATCGGATTTCTGATCACCGTCGCCTCGATCCGGCTGATGCCGACGCTGGCCGGTCACGTGGGCTGGCGGTGGGCGTTCACGGCGCTGGCGGTGGGCCCGCTGCTGGGCATCGCCGCGATGGTCGGATTCGCCCGGCAGACGGCATCCCCGTCGCGCCACGTCCGCTGATGCTGGTAGGCTTGTCGTGGCTCGAGCGACCAGTGAGCCGGACCTGACACCCCTTTAATCCGCGGCCAGAGAGCCCGGGAAGGAGTACGCGCGCGTGAACCGTGACTGCCCGTCGACCCTGTGTTCGCACAGGTGAGCGCCCCCGCAGCATCGGGCCGCGTGTTGCTCGACGAGGGTGATCTGCAGCGGACGCTGCGCCGCATCGCGCACGAGATCGTCGAGAAGCATCCCGATCTCGACCGGCTGGTGCTGGTCGGCATCTACACCCGCGGTGTGACAATCGCCGAGCGCCTGTGCGAGCTGATCGACGAGTTCGCCGGCGTGCGCGTGCCCACCGGCGCGCTGGACATCTCGTTCTACCGCGACGACGTGCGCGCGCACCCCCAGCCCGTGGTGAAGGCCACCCGGCTCGACTTCCCGATCGACCACCGCTCGGTGGTGCTGGTGGACGACGTGCTCTACACGGGCCGCACGATCCGAAGCGCGATCGAGGCCCTGTTCTCGTTCGGGCGTCCCGACCGGGTACAGCTGGCGGTGCTGGTCGATCGCGGCCACCGCGAGCTGCCGATCAGGCCCGACTACGTCGGCAAGAACCTGCCCACCGCCCGCGGCGAGCGGGTCAACGTGCAGCTGTCCGAGGTCGACGACGTCGACCGCATCGTCCTGCTCCCGGGCGAGGAATAGGAGGAACCTTGGAGCTCTCCCCACCCACCGGCCCGCCCAAGCGCCGCCACCTGCTCTCGATTGCCGACCTCGACCGGGCCGACATCGAGCGGCTGCTGGACACGGCGGCGGGCTTCGAGTCGGTCATGCAGCGCGACGTCAAGAAGGTGCCGACGCTGCGTGGGCGGACCGTGGTCAACCTCTTCTTCGAGGCCTCCACGCGCACCTCGAGCTCGTTCGAGCTGGCCGCCAAGCGGCTCAGCGCCGACACCATGAGCGTCCGATCGTCCGGCTCCAGCGTGGACAAGGGCGAGTCGCTGAAGGACACCGTGCTGACGCTGTCGGCCTACGACCCAGACGTGATCGTGATCCGCCACCCGCAGGCCGGTGCGCCGGCGATGGTGGCGCGCTACACGGACGCGCACGTCGTCAATGCCGGCGACGGCAAGCACCAGCATCCCACCCAGAGCCTGCTCGACCTGTACTCGATCCGCACCGCGCTGGGCCGGATCGAGGGCCTGCACGTCGCGATAGTGGGGGACGTGCTGCACTCCCGCGTCGCCCGCTCCAATATCCAGGCGCTGCGCTTGATGGGCGCCCAGGTGACGCTGATCGGGCCGCCTCCGCTGATCCCGCGGGAGGCCGCATCGCTGGGCGTCTCGATCTCGCACCAAATCGGCGACATCAGCCACGCCGACGTGATCTACGTCCTGCGCATGCAGCGCGAACGGATGTTGGAGGGCGCCAACTACGTGCCTTCGCTGGGCGAGTACGCGGCGCTTTGGGGGATCACTTCCGAGCGCGTCCGACCCGGCCAGCTGGTGATGCACCCGGGGCCGATCAACCGCGGCGTCGAGATCTCGTCCGAGGTCGCCGACGGCGCCGGATCGCGGATCGTCGACCAGGTGCGGGCCGGCCTCGTGACGCGGATGGCGGTGCTGTACGACCTGCTCTCCGAGCCGACCACGTCCGGCGGCGAGGCCGCGCTGAGAGTGGTCGAGCCGGCCGGCCAGGAGGTGGCTTGATGGAGCGGCTGTTCCGGCGTGACGGACTGCCGGCCAACGTTCGGATCGTCGGCGCCCGCCTGTTCGACCAGTCCAGCGGCATGGACGGCGGACGGCTCGACGTCCGCATCGTCGACGGCTTCATCGCCGAGATCGGCGAGCAGCTGGACGGGACCGGGCTGGAGACGATCGACGGCGAGGGGCTGACGATGACGCCGGGGCTGATCGATCCGCACGTGCATCTGCGCACGCCGGGAGACGAGGACGAGGAGGACATTGCGTCGGGCACGCGCGCCGCCGCCGCCGGTGGCTTCGTCGCGATCCTTGCCATGCCCAACACCACGCCCGTGGTCGACTCGGCGATCGTGCTGGCTGGCCTGATCGAGCGGGCACGCGAGCAGGCCGCTGTGCCGACCGGCTTCTTCGCCGCGATCAGCCGTAACCTGGAGGGCCGCGAGCTGGTCGACATGGGCGCGCTGGCGGCCCGCGGCGCGGCCGGGTTCTCGGACGACGGCCGTCCGGTGGAACGGGCCGGAATGCTGCGGCGAGCGCTCCAGTACAGCGCCGTGACCGGGCTCAAGCTCTCGCTGCACGAGGAGGACCTGACGCTGACGGCCGGCGCGCAGATGCACGAGGGGGCCGTCTCGGCCGAGCTCGGTCTGCACGGGTACCCCGGCATCGGCGAGAGCGTGATGGTCGGCCGCGACCTGCAGATCGCGCGCTTCGAAGGAGCGCCCCTGCACCTCTGCCACATCTCCGCCGCCGAGTCGGTGGCCGAGATCCGCCGCGCCAAGGAGCTCGGAGTCGAGGTCACCGCGGAGGTCTCGCCGCACCACCTGTGCCTGACCGACGAGCTGGTGCGCGAGTTGGATCCAGCCGTCAGCAAGATGAACCCGCCGCTGCGCTCGGCTGCCGATCGAGCGGCGCTGATCGAGGCGCTGGCGGACGGCACGCTGGACTGCATCGCCACCGACCACGCGCCGCACCGGCTGCACGAGAAGGAGGTGCCGTTCGAGGCCGCCGCGAACGGAGTGATCGGGCTCGAGACGGCGTTCGCCGCCGTGTACACGAGCCTGGTGGCGCCGGGACTGGTGCCGCTGTCAACGGTGATCGAGCGCATGTCCTCCGGTCCGGCCCGCGCCTTCGGCCTGCCGGCGCCCAGCCTGCGAGTGGGCGAGAAGGCCAACCTGACGCTCTGGAACCTGGGCGAGAGCTGGCTGGTGACGCCACCCTACGCCTCGCGTTCGCGCAACTGCGCCTTCGCCGGGCACACGCTGCAGGGGCGCTGCACGATGACCGTCGCAGACGGCGCCGTCGCCCACCGCATGGTCGAGGTGGCACGGTGAGCCCGGCCGAGGGTGCGGTGTTGGTGCTCGAGGACGGCACGGTGCTGGAAGGCGCGAGCTACGGCGCGATCGGCACCGCGATCGGCGAGCTGGTGTTCATCACCTCGATGGCGGGCTACCAGGAGATCGTCACAGACCCCTCGTTCGCCGGCCAGATGATCATCTTCACGCAGCCCATGATCGGCAACTACGGCGTCGAGGCCGACGCATCCGAGTCCGACCGGCCGCAGGCACGCGCGGTGGTGGTGCGAGAGGGCCGAAACGCCGCACCGCCGGGTCGCGAGGGGTTCGCGGACTGGCTCGAACGGCACGGCGTGGTCGGCATCTCGGGGCTCGACACACGCATGCTGACCCGTCGGCTGCGGGACGGCGGCACCGTGCGGGCGGCCGTCTCGTCCGACGGCTCGAGCGTCGAGCAGCTGCTGCAGACGATCGCCTCCGAGCCGGC
>JAWVEC010000144.1:0-3430 GCA_033856975.1 Gaiellales bacterium | reverse complement strand
ATGATCGCGTACACCGCCACCAGCTGCGCGCCCTCCAGCCAGTTCGACTCGCCATCGGCTGCGATCAGCGCGGTGATGAACACGGCGGCCACCAGTGCGATCACCTGGATGGCGGGGAACACGAGGTTGAAGCTATGCGGCATGAACAGCGAGATGAACACCAGCAGCGGCGCGACGCCGAGCGCGATCTGCAGCGAGGAGCCGAGCGACACCAACATCGAGAAGTCCATGTCGTTCTCGTACGCGATCTTGATGCCGACGATGTTCTCGGCGATGTTGCCGACCAGCGGCACGATGATCAGCCCCAGGAACACCGCCGTGATGCCCAGGTCGGCAATCACCTGGTTGAGCGTGCCCACGAACACCTCCGCGATCACCGCAACGGCGCCGGTCGAGAGCAGCAGCAACAGCATCGCCAGCCTCGCCGGCCAGTGCGGCAACGCGTGTTTCTCGATCCCCTCCCGGCCCACCTCTGGCGTGCGGAAGAAGAAGACCAGCATCAGCACGTACAGCACCAGCAGGATGGCCGCGGTCACGTCGCTGACCGCCTGGACGTTGGCGTGCCGGCCAACACGGTCAAACAGCGTCGGGATGCCCAGGCCGATCACGGCCAGCGTCAGCATCGAGGCATTCATGCCGGCAACGCGCTTGTTGAACGTCTGCGGGCCGTTACGGAATCCGCCGACCAGGAACGAGAGGCCCAGCACGAGCAGCGTGTTGCCCAGAATCGATCCCGTGATCGATGCCTTCGCGACCTCGATCTCGCCGGCCTGGATGGCGAAGATCGTGATGATCAGCTCGGCCGCGTTGCCGAACGTCGCGTTCAGCACGCCGCCGATCTTCGGCCCGGCGCTCTCTCCCAGCTGCTCGGTGGCCATGCCCACGTTCCAGGCCAGCGCCACCAGTGCCAAGGCCGAGACCACGAACACGGCGGTGTTTCCGGCACCGATCAGCGCCAGCGCTCCCGCGATGGCCGCGGCCAGCGCGGCCATGGCGACCGAGATGCCCTCAAACCGGTTCAGCGAGCGCGTCACGCGCAGAGACTACCCAAGCGGCGGCGCCGGCTCACCGCGCTACAACCGGCAGCGACCGCGATACGGCGCTCAACCACTGGCCGGCACGGCCACCGTGGTAGTGCCAGCGAACCAGGTAACGACCGGGCTGGGGAAGCCCGACCAGCCGCGCGTAGCCGCCGGACACGTGGACGGTGGCGGCGCCCAGCCGGTGCCACACGGTGCCGCTCTGGGAGCGGTATTCGGCGGCAACGGTGCGCCCGTCCAGCACGCCCAGGGTCGCCCCGGCCAGCCTGAACAGCAGGCCGTGGCCGACCACGAACGCGCCCCCGGCGGCAGGCAGGGAGACGCGCGCCCCGAGCGGCGGGATGACACGCACCGTTCGCCCGCCCTCCGCCGCCGGGGCGTGCGTCTCGGATCCCAGGTAGACGGCCGTCCAGCTCAGCCTGCGGACGATCTGCCCAGACAGCACCAGCGACCAGCTGCCCGTCGCAGCCGTGTGCACCCGCCACTCACGGGTGCCCAGCAGGTCGCGGCCCTGGACGAACACCAGCTCGCCCGCCAGCCCACCGCCCGCGTCGGTGAGCCGGCCGTGGAAGCGCACCGGCGTGCCGTAGCGGATGGCGATGTCCTGGCCGGGGGCGGCGGTGAGCATCGTGAACGCCGGGTTGGGCTGATTGGGCACGTAGGCCGCCAGGTCGGCCGCGAGCCGCGGTGCGTGCACCGATCCGATGCCGGTGGCGAGGTCGTAACCGGCGCCGGCCGGGTAGCGGCCGCTGCCGCCGAGGTGGTTGTTGCCCACGGTGACGTCGCGGAACACCGCCGGGTGCAGCCGCAGCCGGTCGTACAGGAACGGGTTCGCGAAGCCCAACCGCCGGCCGCCGTGGGCACGCGAGTACTGGTTGACGTCGGCAACGATTCCGGCCATCAGCGGCGCGGCGGCGCTGGTGCCGCCGAAGGTCGTCCAGCCCCGCTCGCCGCAGGCCGGCGTCGTGCAGTAGACGACGTACCCGTTGCCGATCGGCGACGAATGCAGGGCGATGTCGGGCAGCTCGCGATGGCCGTCCGAGAAGTGGTTCACCACTCCGGCTCCGGCCTGCCACGACGGTCGGTGCCAGAACCGCGACAGGCCGCCGCCGCCGGCGCCGCCGGCGTCGTCCCACACCACCTCATGCTGGGCGCCCGTCCGCTGTAGGTGCAGGGCCGTGCCGCCGACCCCGGTCGCGAACGGCTGCGCGGCGGGATCATCGACCGCCAGCGCCGGAAAACCGGAGCAGTCGAACGAGCCGCTGTCACCCGTCGCGGCCAGCACGGTGATGCCGGATACCGCAGCCAGCTGCAACGCAGCGGCGGTGGCGGCCGCGCGGGCGGGCGTGAGCAGGGGCTCGCACACGCCCCAGCTGTCGCTGACGATGCGGACGCCGGTCGTGGGCGCCTGGGCGACGATCGCATTCAACACCGCGGACATGGTGGCGGTCGGCCGGGCGCGGTAGACGTAGGCGTGGTCGAGGCCAGGCGCGGCCGTGATTGCCGTCTCCACGTCCAGCTCGACCTCAGCCGATCCATCGTTGTTGGTCGTCGGCAGTCCGACGGCCACATCGGTGACCGGCACCGACAGGCCAAAGCAGGCCTGATACGCGGCCACGTCCGACGGCCGGTAGCCCGAGAACTCGACCAGCGCGATCCGCTCACCGGCACCATCGAAGCCGGCGCCGACCAGGCTGTCGTGGCCGTAGCCGCCACTCGAGCCGAGCTGGGCAGGCAGGTACCCGCCCGTCTGACCAGGCCCCGCACATGAGGGCGCCGGTATCTGGGCGGCGAGTGCCGACGACAGCAGTGGCCGCGGTGCTGCCTGCGTGTCGAGCCCGCCCACGTCCTGCACCAGCGCGGCGATCGAGGCCGGAATCCGGGGTGCGGTCAGCGGCCGCCGGAAGCTGGAGCCGTCCCGCCTGCGGCCCACCACCAGCGCGGTACCGAACGCGCGCTCGACGTCCCCCGCCTGGCCGGCGAACGCGACCGAGAGGCCCTGGTGCGACAGCAGCCGCAGGCCCTGGGCGGCCATCGCCGCGCGCACCGCATGCAGGTCAGCGGCGGCGGGCAGGAACAGCCGCCGCACCAGCCGCGGCGCGAGCGGCGGGCGAGCGCTGGACGAGGCGGCCAGACGCTGTAGCAGGGCCGCGTTTCGCGGATTCAGGGCCAGCGTCACCTCGATCTGCCGGGTCGCGGCGAGCGGGGAGAATCGGGCGGGCGTGGCAGCGTTCGCGGCCGCAGCGCCGGAGCAGAGCGCGGTCAGCAGGGCGAGTGGGACGATCAGCGTACGGGAGCGGATCATGCAACGCTACCCGCTGCGCGGCGTGTCACGGCTCACCGGCGTCACTCGATGAACGCGCCCATGCGCTCGAACTTCTGCCGCCGCA
>JAWVEC010000143.1:0-16265 GCA_033856975.1 Gaiellales bacterium | reverse complement strand
CTGAAGTTCAACCTGATCCATGAGAAGGACGGTGGCCGCATCGGCTACCAGAAGATCTGCAAGCTGGAGGACAAGATCGTGCCCAGCGAGGAGATCATCAAGGCCTACCAGGTGGACGAAGACGAGTTCGTCTACCTCCACGACGAGGACTTCGAGGCCGCCGCGCCCGAGAGCTACAAGACGATCACGATCCACGACTTCGTGCCGTCCTCGCAGATTGACCCGATCTACTTCGAACGCACCTACTACCTCGGGCCCGCCGACAAGCCGGGCGAGCCCGTCTACGCGCTGCTGGTCGCGGCGATGGAGGACGCCGGCCTGGTGGCCGTCGCCACCTACGTCTTCCACGAGCGCGAGAACCTCGCCTGCCTGCGCGTCCGCGACGGCGTGCTGACGCTGGAGAAGATGTTCTTCGCCGACGAGGTGCGGCCGTCCGAGGGAATCGCGCCGGACGGGATCAAGGTCGACAAGCGCCAGCTGGAGATGGCGGCGCAGCTGATCGGCCAGTACCAGGGCGATTTCGACGCCGAGAAGTACCACGACCAGTACCGCGAGCGGCTGATGGGCGTGATCGAGGCCAAGCGCAGCGGCGAGGGCGTCAAGCAGGCCGTCACAGCGGAGAAGGCGCCGGCACCCGATCTGCTGGCCGCGCTCCAGGCGTCACTGGACGAGGCCCGCGCACCAGCCAAGCCGAAGCCGGCCGCCAAGAAGCCGGCGAAGGCGAAGAGCCGATCTCGGTAGGGCACGCGGCGTCTCGCGGCGTCATCGCGTCGCCCTGCCGCGCCGTTCGATCACGCCCATAGGCTCCGTCTATGAACGCGATCGCCCGCCACGCCATGGCTCGCGCTGCCACTCGCGAGCCATCCACGCGACCTACCGGGATAGGCTCTAAAGCCGGAAGCTGGGCAGCAGCCGCTTCTCGGTGTCGCCCTCCAGCGTGGCCGCCACCTCCAGGTGCTTTTCGAGCCCGGAGCCGTGCAGCTTCGACCGCAGCAGGTTGTCGACCTGGTACAGGCCGGCCGAGTTGTTCATCTCGATCTCGACCAGCACCTTGTCGTCGGCGCCCATGCCGATCGTGACCTCCTCGATGGCCGCGGCCGAGAGCGAGTGGATCGACACGCGGCCGGTCTCGAACGGGATCCGCGACCGGCCCTTGGCCATGTCGAGCGCGTCCGCGACCCGCACGATGCCGGCCTCCAGCGACAGCGGCTGGCCGTCGGAGCGGTGGCTGATGATCGTCTGCAGCACCTCGGCCAGCACGATCGTGCGCTCTGGCTCCTCGTACAGCCCGTCCAGCAGCGCGGGCAGGCGGTCGGCGGCCAGGAACAGGCTCATCTCCTCGTGGCCGTTTCGGTGGATCGCCATCCCCAGGCAGTGCATCAGGCAGCCCAGCGCGACCACCACCTCGGCGTCCTCCTGGCGCATGCTGTAGTCGGTCACCATGCCCGGCTCGACTCCGGCCCGCTTCAGCTCCCGAAGCAGCTTGAGGCCGATGTTGGTGACGATCTGGATGTGCACCCAGGAGTGATCGTTGATCTGCATACGGGCGACCGCGTTCACGTTCGCGGCATGCCACAGCGCCTTCACCGAGTCGTCGCGGTTGATGCGCTCGACCACGTCGCGCAGCGTGCGGTTGCCGCGCGCCGGCACGTTGATGCGCATGTCGCGCACGGCCTCGGCCGGCGTCATCCGGGCACCCCGCTCGGCTCGAACGCTGACCGGCGTTCCGGGAGCCGGCTCGGATCCCGCCGGCAACTCCTCCGCGTCCGGCTGCTGGGTGTCGTCTGCGCTCATGCCCAGCGCAGCCTACAGCGCTTACACGCCGACAGGCATCACGCGCCAGCCGAAGGCGAAGGCGTCGTGGAACCAGCCCGCCCCGGGCGCCATGTAGTCGATCGTCACGCCGGCGCCGTCACCGTGGCTGTTGATCGTCCAGCCGTTTCCGAGGTAGATGCCCGTGTGGTACACGGTCGAAGACGCGGTCAGCACGCCGTGCGGGCTGCTGCTCCAAAACAGGATGTCGCCCGGCTTCAGGTTCGCATAGTTGATGCGGCTTGCGACCGGGATGTGGGCGGCCATGTCGTAGGTCGATCGCCACTGGATCTTGGCGTTGCCGCTCCAGGTCGTCCCGTTCACGGTGTAGCTGCGCTCCTTCATAACCCACCAGACGAAGCCGGAGCAGTCGAAGCCGCCGGCGGCGGGCAGGCCGAACAGCGTCTGCGGCTGGTCGGAGGTGCCACCCCAGATGTACGGCGCGGCCGCATACTTGAACGCGAAGCCGATCACGGCCTGCTTCAGCGGCGGGTACTTGGGCAGGGCGTTGACCACGTTCAGCTGGGTGGTCACCGACGACTGCCACCACGGCGAGAGGTGACCCAGCCGGTAGGCCTGGGCGGCCAGGTTCGCGCGCCTCAGCGTCGAGCCGGGCCACGTCTCCCAGCTGTCGGCGCCGAAGGGCACGTTCCAGCGCGCGCCCGCGTCTCGCACCACCTGCTCGGTGCCGAACCCGAGCGGCAGGCTGGGCCGCCATCCGTCAGCGTTCTTGAGCAGCAGCAGGCTGCGGGCAGCGTCCTCGAGATGCAGCACGTGCGCGATGCCGCGGTCGAAGGAGAGCTGGGTGATCGTGTCCCCGGCACCGGTGCCGGGGGCGAACCAGCCGGCGTCGACCGCCTGGGCGTACGGATCGGCCTGCGCCGGCTCATGGTTGATCAGCTGGTTTGCCGCCGCCAGCACGCGGGCTGCGGCCAGCCGGCTGACGATCCGGCCCGGCCCGAACGATCCGTCGGCGCGGGTGGGGATCCAGCCGTTGGCGACCGACCACCGGATCTGGGCGCCGGCCCAGAACGAGGTGGGGACGTCGGTTGGGCTGGTCGCCGCCGCACTCGCCTGCGCCGGAAGGGCGCAGGCGAGCAGGGCGAGAGCCAACAGAAAACCACGACGCGAACGACCCATACTGCCGCGTGTATCGGAAGAACTGCAAACACGCTTTAGTAAACAGAGTGTAAGTGCGCGCGCCCTACAGGCGTCAGGCCACGTTCTCGACCCAGTCGTCGTACAGCGAGAAGTAGCGGCCGTGCTCCGCGATCAGCTGCTCGTGCGTGCCGACCTCGATCACGGTGCCGTGCTCTAGCACCACGATCAGGTCGGCACGGCGGATCGTGCTCAGCCGGTGCGCGACCACCACTGCGGTGCGCCGCTCGAGCAGCGCCTCGAGCGCCCGCTCGATGCGTGCCTCGGTCGGGATGTCGACGCTGGAGGTGGCCTCGTCCAGGATCAGTAGCCGCGGATTGGCCAGCAGCGCGCGGGCGAAGGCGATCAGCTGGCGCTGCCCGATCGAAAGCCGCGCGCCGCGCTCCTCGATGCGGGTGTCGTAGCCGTCGGGCAGCTCGCGGATGAACTCGTCCGCACCGACCGAGCGGGCGGCATCGATCACATCGTCGATCGAGGCGTCGGGGCGGCCGAAGGCGATGTTGTCGCGCACGCTGCCGGCGAACAGGAACGCCTCCTGCGGCACGATGCCAAGCTGCGAGCGCAGCGACGCCATCGTCACGTCGCGCAGATCATGGCCGTCGATCAGCACGCGGCCCGCGGTGGGATCGTAGAAGCGGGCCAGCAGCTTGACGATGGTCGACTTGCCGGCGCCGGTGTGGCCCACCAGCGCCACCGTGGTGCCGGCCGCGGCCGTGAACGAGATCCCGTGCAGCACCTCGGCGGTGTCCTCGCGGTAGGCGAAGTGCACGTCCTCGAACCGCACCTCGCCCTCGATCGCGGGCAGATCGATGGCGTCCGGCGCGTCGACCATGCCGGGCGGCGTGTCGAGCACCTCGAACACCTTGTCGAGGGCGGCAGTCCCGGCCAGGAACGTCTGGTAGAACTGCGACAGCTGCTGCACCGGCTCGAAGAAGTTGGACAAAAGCCCGATGAATACGAACAGCGCGCCGGGCGTCATCTCGCCGTTCAGCACCCGCACGCCGCCGTAGCCCAGCACGACCGCCATCGCGATCGCCGAGAGCAGGTCGACGAACGGGAAGTAGATCGCGCTGACGTTGACCGTCTGCACGTTGGCATCCCGGTAGGAGCCGTTGACGCCGACGAACTGGCGGTAGTTGGAGGCCTCGCGCCGGAACGCCTGCACCACCCGCACGCCCGAGATGTCCTCCTGCAGGCTGGCCGTCACGTTCGCCAGCCGCTCGCGTGTCAGCCGGTAGGCGCGGGCCGAGTAATGGCGGTAGATGCCGGTGCCGATCGACATGCCGGGGAACACCAGCAGCGTCGCCAGCGCCAGCCGCCAGTCCAGGTACAGCAGCACCAGCGCCGACCCAAACAGCGTGATCGTGTTCTGCACCAGCGTGGTCGGGCCGTCGGTGACGAGCGTGTTGAGCGCCTCGATGTCGTTGGTCAGGCGCGAGATCACCACGCCGGCGCGGGTGCGCTCGAAGTAGCCCAGGTCGAGCTCCTGGACATGGGCGAACAGGTCGCTGCGAAGATCGGTCAGCACACGCTCGCCGACCCAGGTCGTGAGGTAGCTCTGCACCGCCCCGAACAGCCAGCCCGCGATCGCGACCGTCACGAACACCGCCACCCACAGCTCGATGGCGCCGTAGTCGCCCGGCGTGATGCCGCGGTCGATCGCCTGCTTGGCCACCACCGGCCCGGCGATGGTGGTGGCGGTCGAGCCGAGCAGCGCCGCGATCGCGATCAGCGCGCGGCCCTTGTGGCGCGCCGTGTAGCGCACCAGCTGCGAGACACGATGGGCGGTGCGGCGCAGGCCGAGTCCGGCCGCGCCGGCTCCCCGCGCGCTGATGTGGCTGCCAAACCCGATCGCTCTCACGCCACGTCCTTCTCGATCGGCGCGCCGTCGGGGTCGAGCTGCACGAACGTCCGCTCGACCAGACCGTGGTGGTAGATCTCCTGGTAGACCGGGCTCTGTTCGAGCAGCGCTGCGTGCTCACCGCGGGCGACGATCCGGCCCTGGTCGAGCACCACCACGTGATCGGCCAGCGAGATGGTGGAGAGGCGGTGGGCGATGATCAGCGTGGTGCGGCCCTTCATCACCTCGCGCAACGCGAGCTTGATGCGGGCCTCGGTGGTGGCGTCCACCGACGCGGTGGCGTCGTCCAGGATCAGAACGCGCGGATCCATCAGCAGCGCGCGCGCGATCGCGATCCGCTGCCGCTGGCCGCCCGACAGCGAAAGCCCGCGCTCGCCGACGCGCGTCTCGTAGCCGTCCGGCAGGTCGACGATGAAGTCGTGGGCCTGCGCCCGCACGGCCGCCTGCACGATCTCCTCCGGGGTGGCGGCGGGGGCGCCGTAGGCGATGTTCTCGGCCACCGTGGTCGAGAACAGGAAGGTGTCCTGGCCGACGATCCCGATCGCGCCTCGCAGCGAGTCGAGCGTTGCCTCACGGACGTCGAGCCCGTCCAGCATCACGCTCCCTTTCAGCACGTCGTAGAAGCGGGGGATGAGCGCAGTCAGAGTCGTCTTGCCGCAGCCGGTGGGCCCGATCAGCGCGACCGTCTGACCGGCCTCGATCTCGAGGTTGATGTCGGCCAGCACGATCCGGTCGGCGTCGTAACCGAACGTCACTTCCCGGAACGAGAGCGCGCCCGGTCCGTCCGGCAGGGGACGGGCATCCGGCCGCTCGACCACGTCGCGCAGCTCGTCCAGCACCTCGAACACCCGCTCGCCGGACGCCATCGCCCGCTGGTACTGCCCGACCCACATGCCCATCGACCGCAGCGGGAACACCAGCAGCAGCAGGTAGGCGTTGACGGCGAAGAACTCGCCCAACGTGAGCGTGTGGTGCACCACCTGGTAGCCGCCCACCAGCAGCACGCCGGCGATCGCGAGGCTGGGCAGCGCCGACAGCGCCGGCACGTATAGCGCCTGCAGCCGCGCGGCGCGCACGGCCTGGCGGAAGATCCGTTCCGAGCCGGCCCGGAACCGCTCCGTCTCGTGCTGCTCCTGGCCGAAGGCCTTCACCACGCGCACGCCGACCACGTTCTCCTCGGCCTGCGTGGTGACGTCGGCGACCCGCTGCTGCACCTCCTTCAGCACGGGATGGCTGAGCCGCGAGTAGCGGTAGGCGAGCACGCCGATCACGGGCGTGATGGCGAGCGCGATCAGCGTCAGCTGCAGGTTGAGCAGCGAGAGGACGACCAGCACGATCACGACCGTGAACGCGTTCTGCGAGAAGAAGATCAGGCCGTAGCCCAGGAACACGCGCACCTGCTGCACGTCGACGGTCGCACGCGACATCAGCTGGCCGGTCTGGTGGCGGTCGAAGAAGCGGTAGGAGAGCCGCTGCAGGTGCTCGTAGACGCGGTTTCGCAGGTCGAACTCGACGGCCAGCGAGAGCCGGCCGGCCAGCCAGCGGCGAAACAGCATCATCACGCCCTTGACCGCACCCGCCAGCACGATCAGCAGCGCCAGGCCGTAGATGTGCCGGCGGCTGTCTCCGCGCTGGGCGGAGTCGATCACGGCACCGGTCAGGTACGGGATCACCAGGCCCGCCGCCTGGGTACCCGCCGCGAGTACCGCGGACCAGATCACCTGCCCCCGGTAGGGGCGAAGGAAGCCAAGCAGACGGCGGAAGGTCACCCCGCCAGAGTAGCTCGATCCCTTTTCTAGCTAATGCGCGTGTGTGCCCTGGCGAAGCTGATCGAGCAGTACCTGGAAGGAGACTCCCTCGAGCTGCGCGATCGCCCACAGCCCGCCGACGACGAGGATCCCCACCATCATCACGCCGTAGGAGATCTCCGATGCCACGCTGCCGCGCTCGCTGTGAAAGATCCGGTACACCTTTAGCCCCTTTATCGAAACGGTTCCGGCGCACGACCCCTCGTGCGTACACACGTTATCGGCCCGCCGCCATGATTCATTCATCACCCGAAATCGGGAGCGGTCAATCGTCGGCCGTCGTGCCCAGTCGCGTCGACAGTGCGGTCAGAGAGGCACGGCCCTCTGCCATCGCCGCGACGACCTCGGGGTTGCGCTGCTCCTCCGAGCCTCCGTCGGAGGCGACCGCCGCCAGAGCCGAGACGGCTTTGCGGTCGCCATCGGACATCTCGGTGATCTCGCACCCGGCCCGATAGCGGCCGTAGGGCGCGGGATCCATGCGCACGACGCGTGACTCCATCCGGATCGTGCGGTCGGCCAGCTCGAACTCGACCACCATCAGGTCGCCCGCCGTCAGTTCCTTCTGCGTTACGAAGGCACAGCCCGTCGCCGACACGTCCACCACGCGAACCTCGAGCATCGTGTCGCGGGGCAGCGTGCGGCAGTATTTGACCGACGCCGTGGCGGAGGCTGACACGGGCATCCGGGGCGAGGCTCGCCGTGCCTTTCGGTGGCGGACGCCGCTCACAGCCATGTGCACGAGCGCCTCCTGGGAGCTGTGGAAGAACGACTCGATCACCTCGAACTCGACCTCGTAGCGGCCGCGCTCGGCATAGAACACGCGTGCCAGCAGGTGCAGGTCGTGCCGCATGTGGCTGCGCGGGCCGTAGGCGATCAGCAGATCGCCGTCGCGGCCGTTGATCGTGATCGGAAAGCAGCCGCCATCTTCGGACAGCACGTCAACCGTCTCCGGCGGCTCTGGGAGCACGCCAAGCGCAAGGGTGAGCAATTCTTCCCGGGTCGGTTCCGACATCGTCTCGGCCATAATCGGCGGGGAGTGCCGTGGGCTGTAGGCTTTCGCGACGGATCGCGGTGGAGTAGCCTCCCCGATGACGTGAGCGGGGCCGACTTCTGGATGGTGATGTTTCTCGCGGTGGCACTCAAGCTGCCGCTGATCGGCCTGTTCACGGCCATCTGGTATGCGGCCAAGCTGGGTGACGAGGCGCAGCAGATCCACGCCGCCCCGGTCGCCCGGATGGCGCTGTGCGGCTACTGCGGTACCCGCATCAGCTTGGGGTACGACGCCGCGGCCGTCCATCAACGGGCCACCGAGATCGCGTCTCGCACCGGGCAGGCCGCGTTCGACATCGAGACGCGACTGGTTCGGGAGGAGCTGGCCCAGCCTGGCCACCACGTCGTCGAGCCGACCCGCTGCACCGGCTGTGGTGAGCCGTCGGCCTGGGTCACGATCGATCCGCTGGAGCCGGCTGCTGCGCGAGCACTGGCTCCGGTCGCTCGGTCCTAGGCGTAGCGCTTCACGGGCCGCCGCGCGAGCGTCGTCCGATTGCGCGCCAGCTCGAGCGTACGTGCGATGTGGGGGTCACGCTGCTCGGGAGATCCCTCGCGCTGGTAGCGCTCGGCCAGCTTCAACAGCGTGTGGCGATCCGCCTCGAGGATGTTCGTGATCTCGCAGCCGACGCGGTTTCGGCCGTAGACGGCCGGGATCGAGCGCACCACTCGCAGCTCGAACCGGATCGGCCGGTCGTCGACGACGGTGGTCAGCTCGAGCAGGTCGCCGGTTGAGAGGGTGCGCTCGCTGATGAACGCCGCGCCGGCGGCCGAGACGTCGGCCAGGCGGACGTCGAACAGCTCGTCGCGCTCGTGGGTCTTGCCGAACAGGACGCGCGCCGTCGCCAGCTCGGCCAGGTGGGCACGGGGCGTCCGCCGCTCGGCGTCGCGCGCGATCACCTCGGTCACGTCGAGGTGCAGCAGCAGCTCGTCGCCCGACTGGAAGTAGGAGCGCAGGATCGTGAAGCGGATGTCCCAGCCCTCGCCGCGATCGTCGCGCAGGCGCGCCTCGAGCAGCAGGTGCTTGCGAACCAGCTCGCGATCGCCGTAGGCGTAGACGAGGTCGCCCTCGACCGCGGCGAGCGTGAGCGGGAAGCAGCCACCGTCGTCGGAGATGACGTCGATCGAGCAGGGCATCGGCGGCAGCAAGCTGAGCGCCGAGCGCAGCAGTTCGCTGGGTCGGGACGGATACATCGTTCTGTGTATCGGCGCCCGCGGGCGCAATCGTGAGCGGGAAGGGGGTTCGCAGCCGTCGCGGCTCGATGGTGCCCGGCACCGCGTTCCGCGTTGCCCGGCACCGAAAGGCTCGCGAGCACGAGAGGGGTCTGACCCCGCATGGGGTCTGACCCCCCACCCGAGTTCGCAGCCAGATCACAGCCACGACCGGATCAGCAGACGATGCACAGTCGCGCCCACAGGGCGGCGTAGCCGGCGTAGCGGGCGCGGTCTCCAGGGCGGCCCGTGATCGTGCTCTCGGGATCGTTCCAGGCCTGCTTCTGCCAGGGTGGCACCGCGCCCGGGTCGAACGTCGCGCCGGCCACGGCTGCCCGGTCTGCCGGTAACAGCAACGGATCGCCGGCGGCGGCCGTGTCACCGTCCCAGCGGTCACCCGCCAGATCGACGCCGTCGCGATCGAACGAGCCGGCGTGGCTGCCGGACGCGCGGTACACCGGCGCCGGGTACGGCGCCCAGTCGTCCGCCCGCAGCTGCCACCACGGCGAGCGGCCGCTCCAGCCGAGGTGTGCCGAGGCGCGTGCCCCCACCACGGCGCCATCGGGCCGCAGCTTGACGATCACGCCCTCCCAGTCGTCCAGGTGGTAGCCGTCCAGCAGCGGGATGCCGAGGTGCGCCGTGCGCGACTCCGGCAGGTACTCCCAGTACTCCAGGTAGAGGAATCCCGCTCGCCGTACGGCGTGGACGTACAGCACCGGCCGGCCGCCCCGGGCGCACTCGGGCCGGCGGCAGCGGTCGAAGTCGACCGGCTGCTCGCCGTCCCCGCGTTCGGCCACCAGCGAGGGCGCGACCGTGAGCGCCAGGGCGAGGTAGGCGCGGTCGCCGGCCGGGTGTGGCCGCATCTGCGCGCGGGCGACGGCCGTCGCGGCCAGCAGCAGCAGCCCGACGACCATCGCCAGCGCCACGTACTCGACCGTCGCCTGTGCTCGCTCACACATCCGGCCACGCTACGCACGCACACGTCTCGGGTGTCAGTCGACCGGTGCCGGTGCCGTGCCAAAGAGGCTACGGTCGGACGGCTCGGGCCGGCAGCGGCGCCAGGGCGGCGTCGGTGCCCTCCCGGATCGCCTCCTCGAACGAGCGCGGCCCCAGCGCGTCGCCCACCCGCAGCACGTCGAGGCCGGCATCCTGCAGAGCTTCGAACAGCGCCACCCCGGCAGCGGCCCGGCCATCGTTGACGACCAGCGTGTCGAACTGCTCCAGCACGACGTCGCGGTCGGAGAAGACGTTTCGGAACTCGGCTCGCCCGGGGGCGGCGGAGGACAGCCGCAGGTGGTGGATCAGCTCGACGCCGGCCGCATCCAGCCGTCCCAGGTACATGTTGCGCTGGTACTGATGGACCATCTCGCCGAACGCGACCGCGCTGGTCACCAGGCGCACCCGGCAGCCGCGGGCGGCCAGCTGCTCGGCCACGGCAAGGCCCGTCCAGTCGCCACCCCAGTCGGCGATCAGCACGCGCTCGCCGGTCGTCGCGCCGGCAAGCACGTCCCAGGCGTGCACGGTGGCGTCCAGGCCGGCATCGAACCGCTCGGCGCCGCAGGCCAGGATCACGCGCTCAGGCGCCTCGGCCACGATCGCGTCCACGTCGACCTCGGTTTGCAGTCGCAGATCACAGCCTTCCAGCCAGCGCTCGAGCGTCGCCACCAAGCCGCTCGCGATCTCGCGATGGCCGGGCGCCTCGAGCGCCAGCCGCATCTGCCCGCCCGCCGCCGCGCCGCGATCGAACACGACCACACGGTGTCCCTGTGCAACGGCCGAGACGGCGGCGGCCGCTCCCGCCGGGCCCGCGCCCACGATCACGATCGTGCCCGCCTGCTCCACCGCCTGAGGGCGCGGCAGCCGTGCCTCGTGGCCGGTCCACGGGTTGATCGTGCAGGCGATCGGGATTCCGGCGTGGTAGTGGCCGATGCAGGCCTGGTTGCAGCCGATGCAGGTCGTGAACGGCCGGCCCTCGCGGGCCTTGCCGGGCATCTCCGGATCGGTCACCAGGGCGCGGGTCATGCCGCACGCGTCACAATCGCCACGGGCGATCATGGCATCGGCCGAGGCCGGGTCGAGGATCCGTCCGGTGGCGATCACCGGCACGCCGACCGCGGCCTTCATGCGGCGGGCGAACGCGGCGATCGCGTTGTGTTCGACCGGCGCCGGCGGCACGATCCAGCTCGAGCCGCGGTAGGTGGACGAGCCGCCGAGGGCGACCGACAGGTAGTCGATCACGCCCTGCTCGGCGAGCGTGGCCGCGGCCAGCGCCAGCTCGTGCTCGCTGTTTCCATCCCACGAGCCGCTCTCGTCGGTCAGCCGGCATCCGACCACGCCGTCGCCGATGCCGGCCCGCATCGCCTCGCAGACCTCGCGCAGAAAGCGCAGCCGGTTCTCGAACGAGCCGCCGTACTCATCCTGGCGATGGTTGGAGCGGGGCGAGAGGAACTGGGTGGGCAGGTAGCCGAAGCCCGCACACACCTCGACGCCGTCCAGGCCGCCCTCGGCGACGTGCATCGCGGCCATCCGATAGCCCTCGATCATCTCCCGGATCTCCCGCCGGGTGAGCTCGCGCGGCTCGGTCTTGAAGCGGCTGCTGGGGATGGCCGAGGGAGCGACTGCGGCCGGCCGGGGAGGGGCCGCGATCACCTCCCGGCCGCCGTGGAACAGCTGCACCACGAGCCGGGTGCCGTGCTGCTTCACGGCCTTCCCCAGCCGCGCGTACACCGGTACGATCTCGGGCAGGTAGCCGCCGATCGTGTGCGGTGTCAGCAGCCCGGTGTGGTGGATGGCGGTGGCCTCGATGCAGATCAGGCCGACGCCGCCCCGCGCCCGCGCCTCGTGGTAGGCGATCAGGTCGTCGGTCGGCAGGTGGTCGTGGACGAGGCTGGTCTGGTGCGAGGTGGAGACGATCCGGTTTGGGATCGTCACCGAGCCCAGATCGAGCGGTGAGAAGAGCGCTTCGAGCACGGAGACGACTTTACTCTGACGCTCGCCCCGCGCGTGCTGCTACCGCCGCCAGACCAGTCCCTGCGCGCCCCAGCGGGCGTCGGCGAGCGGAACCCCAGCCGCCGACCGCAGGGCTGCGGTGACCGCCAGGTCGGCGCCATGCACGTCTCCCACCCGCACGCGCAGTGCGCGCAGGTCGGCGGCGGATGGCTGACCGGCGACGTTCGACCACAGCTCGCGGGGAGTGCCATCGCGGCCCACGACGAGCAGGATGACGGGGCGGACGGTGAACCTCACTGCCACCGTGGTGACACTGCCCCCCGCAGCGCTCACCGTCCGCAACCCGTATCGATTCGGATCGATTCGCGCTTCCGAGGTGCCTATCCCCGGGAGCGCAATCGCGGTAGTCATCACAACCACCGCTCCAGTGAACATCGCTGCCGGCTTCCGCCTGCTCTTGCGAGGTACGCGGGCCCTGCCTTCGTGCGTGTTCCGGTTTCGGTAGCCGAGCCGTCTCATATGAGACCTCTTGCTTTGCGTGCCCACCTCGCGGTGGGTTTGCCATTTTCGATCCGTACATCCGTCATCGACAAATTCCAAATGACGTGGCTCGCTCGATCGGGAGAGCTGCACTCCCCAATTTGCAGTAATCGAATGCGACCTGCGACCGGGAGTTCACCCGATCGGGTCATGAATTCCGGGCGAAACCGGACGATGTTCTCTCGCCTTCTTCGGTTCGCTTGCCTGGCGTTCCGTCGACCTCAAATCCCCCAGGAGGAAATGCATGTCTCGCATGCGCATTGCGCTCGCGTGCGTCGTCGTCGCCGTGGCAGCTTCACTGTCTGCCGCGTCCGCCTTCGCCGCTCCGCCCACCACCGACTCGGCCAACCAGACGGTCAAGTTCACGAACCGGGCATCGGTGCAGCTGACGCTGAACACGCCCACCGTCGACTTCGGCAACGTCGATCCGCTGTCCCAGGCCTCGGCCGCGGGCGGCAACGCCAACGTCAAGGCGAACGCGGCCTGGACGCTCGCCATGAACGCCCCCGCCAACTTCACCGAGAACGCCGGCGGTCTCAACACCATCCCGATCGGCAGGCTCTCGCTGAGCCCCAACGGCGGCGCGTATGCGACCGTCGTGTCCGGTGCCAACGCCGTCTCGTCCGGCGCCCGCACCAGCAACGCCGGCACCGACACGACGCTGGCGTACCATCTCAACCTGACGTTCGGTGACGATCCAAACACGGCCGGCAACGCGTACCAGGCCGTGCTCACGTACACCGCGTCGACGCCGTAACCTCACCCCCCGAGGACTGCGCGAAGGCGGGGCGGGCTCCGAGCGGAGCCCGCCCCGCAGTCGTTCTGGCAGGAATCGAGGCGTCCGGTTTGAAACGGGTGGCGACGTGTTCGATCTGCGGACTCGGGTTGCGGCGTGCTGCCTCGTTGCGGCCGGCGCCCTGCTGCCCGCGTCCGCCGCATCCGCCGCCAACCTGATCGTCAATCCCGGGTTCGAGACGGCCGGCTCGTCGGCCACGGTGTTCTCGGACACCTGGCCCGATTTCACCGCCTGGCAGACGACCGCGGGCGGCTTCACGTTGGCGGGCGGCCTGCTGACGTCCACCGGCGCCGGCTCGAGCACCGATATCGCGGTGGTGCGCAACTCGCAGGACTACCAGGATGGGACGCTGACCGTGCGCGCCAGCCTGCTCAACCTGGTCCCGCAGATGACGGGCGGGGCGGTCGTCCGTTACCGCGATGCGTCCAACTTCTACCTCTGCGGACTGACCAAGAACCAGGTTGTCGTGCAGCGCCGCCTGGCCGGCACCGACAGCACGCTCGCGACGGCGGCGTACGGCCCGGTCGCTCTCACCCTCTACACGATCACCGCCACCGTGACCGGCAGCCAGATCACGTGTACGTTCAGCGACGGCGCGACGACGGCTACCGCGACCGCCACGGACGCCAGCTTCGCCAGCGGCATGATCGGCGTCGCCAGCATCAACTCACAGCCCTCCCAGGTGCGTCAGACGCGCTTCGCCCAGCCGGTCACGATGACGGCGACCGCTCCCCAGTCCTGGTCCGGTATCGGCGTGCTGGCGGGACAGCCCGGTATGGTGCGCGACCTGATCGCACCGGCCAACTCCGGCGCGGCCTACCTTCAGCTATACGGCGGCGCGGCCGGCTTCTCGGGCTACTCGCAGCAGGCCACCATCGCGGCGGTCGGGTCGAGCACCTACACCATCTCCGCCGCGATCCGCAGCGAGTCCGTGAGCGGCACGGCGAAGGCGATCGCGATCGAGTCGGGCGGCACCACCACGACCCTGGCCAGCGTCTCGGGCACCACCGCATGGGGCGTCTACTCGACCACGTTCACGACCCAGCCCGGCACCACCTGGATCACGGTGCGGCTGCGCCTGGACGGCAGCGGCAGGGCGAGCTTCGACGACCTCTCGCTCAGCCTCTCGCCGTTCGTCAGCCTGGGCCTGTCGGGCGCGTCGGTCGACTTCGGCGGAGTCGATCCGCTCTCGTCGCCGTTTGATCTCAGCCCGGCGCTGACCGCCACCGTCGCCGCCAACCAGGCCTGGTCGCTCGCGGCCCAGGGGAGTGGCGACTTCGCCGACGGAACCGGCAAGACGTACCCGCTGGCCCGCCTCGGCTGGCGGCTGAGCGGCAGCGGTGCCGCCTACACCGCGCTCTCGGCTGGTGCCCAGTCGGTCACGACCGGTGCCGCCAACACTCCCGCCGGCACCGCCACGCCGATCGACTTCCGGCTGCAGGTCACGTACGCCGACCCGGTGTCGTCCCAGCCGTTCCAGACCACGCTCACCTACATCGCAACAACCCCCTAGGAGCTGCCCGATGCGACGAATCACCACGTTACTGACAATGGCCGTGCTGGTTCTGGCCGCCGGGTCGAGCAGCGCGCTGGCCGGCGCCAAGGCGCCGCCGATCGCGCTCGGCGTCGCTCCCTCCAAGCTGCAGACCAACCTGATCGGAGGCCAGCTGTACCAGACCGACCTCGACATCTACAACAAGGGCGGCTCGTCGGTGACGCTCGACGTCTACCTCCAGGACTACACGATCTCGACGGCGTCGGTGGTCGAGTTCCACCCGGCCGCCTCGCTGGCCGAGTCGGCGGCGGGGTGGTCGACGCTGGGCACATCGCTGCTGCACATGGCGCCGCACAGCCACCAGCAGGTGCATCTGACGGTGAATGTCCCGCGCGACGCGGCGATCGGCACCCACACGCTGGCGGTGATCTTCCGCTCGCGCCAGCTCAGGTCGGACGGCAACGTCAAGTACCAGCCGGCCGTGGCCTCGCTGATGGCGGCGGGCGTCGAGAACGCCGACGGCACCGGCCTCAGGCTCAAGGGCAGCGCGATCACGCGGTCGGTTGAGGTCAACTGGATCCCCCTGCACGACGTCTGGACGTCCAGCGACCACGTCGGGGCGGCGATCGATTGGCTGCTGCACCCGACCGTGACCGCGCACATCGCGATCAAGAACGAGGGCAACACCTTCTTCAACGTGATCAAGGGCGGCACCGACTTCACCACCAGCGTCGCGCTGGGCGGCGGCGAGGGGCGGGTCGCAGCACCGACCTACACGATCCTGCCCAGCTCCGTCCGCTCCGTCGACATGACGTGGAAGGACGCGCCGCTGTTCGCGCGCGGCGACGCGGAGACGCGCATCTACTACAACGACGCGGCGCACCTTCCGGTGGTCGTGACGCCGTTTGAGATCATCCCCTGGCATCTGATCACGGTGGTGGGAGTGCTGCTGGCGCTGTTCGTGAGCTGGAGGCTGGTGCGTCGCAGGCGGCACGGCGGCCGGGTGCGCTCGACGTCGCCGGTGTCGTCGCCCTGGATGGCGCCCGGGGCGGGGGTCTGAATGAACGGCATGCTGGAATCCGTCCCCAACTTCTCGGAGGGTCGCGACGAGGGTGTGCTGGACGCGATCGGGATGGCCATGGCCGATGCCGGCGGGCGGGTGCTGGACGTGCACAGCGATGCCGACCACAACCGATCGGTGTTCACGGTGGTGGCCGATCCGGAGCGGCTGGTTGACGCGCTGGCGGCGGCGATCTCGGTCGCCACCGCCCGTATCGACCTGCGCGCCCACTCGGGCGTGCACCCGCGGGTGGGTGCGGCCGACGTCGTGCCGCTCGTGCAGTTCGATCCGCTGGACGATCGTCCCGAGCGGGCGGCCAGGGCGCTGGCGCGGCGGATCGCGATGCTGGGCGTGCCCGCGCTGGGGTACGGCGAGCTGGGAGATGGGCGGCGGCCGGCCTTCTTTCGCCAGGGTGGCAGCGAGCGTCTTGCCGAGCGGCTGGAGTCCGGCGAGATCGAGCCGCTGGCGGGGCCGTCCCAGCTGCATCCCGGCGCCGGCGCGGTGCTGCTCGGAGTGCGGCCGCCGCT
>JAWVEC010000142.1:0-2989 GCA_033856975.1 Gaiellales bacterium | reverse complement strand
GCTGCTCGAGGTCTTTCTGCGAGAAGAAGGCGGTGCCGTAGATGCGTGTCAGCATCGTGTTGTCGGAGTTGCCGCGCCAGTAGGCGCCCGCGGTGGAGAGCAGCCGGAAGGCCTTGATCGGCTTGGTTGACTGGAGGTGCGGGCCGCGGCAGAGGTCCTCGAAGTCGTCCTGGGTGTAGAGGCTGATCTCGTCGCCGGGCAGGTCGCGGGCGAGCTCGAGCTTGTAGGGCTGCCCTTCGGCTTCGAATCGGGCCAGCAGGGCGGCCTTGTCGACGCCGTCCTGGCGCTCGAAGCGGTGGTCGGCGGCGAGGATGCGGCGCATCTCGTGTTCGATCTTCTCCAGGTCGTCGACCGATATCGGCTCGGCGAACTCGAAGTCGTAGTAGAAGCCGTCGGCGATCGCGGGCCCGATCGCGACCTTGGTGTCGGGCCATAGGTGCAGCACGGCCTCGGCCATCACGTGCGCGGTCGAGTGGCGCAGCACGGCCAGCGCCTCGGGGTCGCGGTCGGTCAGGATCCGCACCCGCTCGCCGTCGGCGAGCGGGAGCCGAAGGTCGCGGATCTCGTCGCCGACGCCCACCGCCACGGCCGCCTGGGCAAGCCGGGGGCCGATCGCCGCCGCCGCGTCGAGCCCGCTGGCGCCGTCTGCCAGCTCGAGCGGGGTACCGTCGGGAAGCTCAACTCTCATGGCTGGGCAGCATACCGACGGGCCGCGTTAGGCTGGAGGTATGTTGGCGGTGGCGATCGTGTTGGCGGTGATGCTGGCGCTTGCGCTGGGCGAGATCGCGCGCAGGGAGGCACAGAGCCGGCGCGGGTCGGATGCGCCACTGGCGCCGGGCGCCAACCGCTCGCAGCTCGATGCCACGCTGGCGCTGCGCGATGCGATCATGGAGGCCTCGCCGACGCCGGTGCTGCTGTTCGACTCGTCGGCGCGGCTGGTGCGCACCAACCTGGCCGCACGGCAGGCGATCCCCGACCTCGAGATCGGTGCCACGGTGGCGTTGCAGCGGGTGGCAACGGCGGTGCACGATGCGCTGGCGGGCCGCCAGCAGCGGCCGTTCGAGGTGACGGTGTACGAGCCGGAGCGGCGCCGCTTCCACGCGCATCTGCGGACGTACCGCGACCACGGTGCCCGCTCCTGTGCGGTGGTGCTGGCGGACGAGAGCGCCGAGGCCGATTACCGCGACGCGCGGCGGCTGTTCTCGGCCGGCGTCTCGCACGAGCTGCGCACGCCGCTGGCGCGGATGCTGGCGCTGGTGGACACGCTGTCGCTGGGGCTGGACGAGGAGGAGCGGGATGCTTTGCTCGACCAGGTGCGGATGGAGATCGACGCCATGCGCCAGCTGATCGAGGACATGATGCTGCTGACGCGCCTGGAGAGCGAGGGCATCGGGGAGGGCGAGCTGGTGGAGCTGGCCGACGCGGTCGCCGGCTGCGTGCAACGCCAAGCCGACGCGGCCGCCGCGGTGGGCATCGAGCTGGACGGCACGGTGGCACCGGGCGTGATCGCGGTCATGCCGAGGCGGCTGGTCGATGTCGTGCTGGACAACTTGGTCGAGAACGCGATCCGGCACGCGGGCGCGGGATCGCGGGTCACGGTTACGGCCCGCGGCTTGGCAGGAGCGGTCGAGCTGGCGGTATCCGACACCGGCGCGGGCATCCCGGCCGAGCACCTGGGCCGCGTCTTCGAGCGCTTCCACCGCGTCGAGGGGTCGCGCACCGGCCCGGGCACCGGCCTGGGGCTCGCGATCGTCAAGCACATCGCCGAGGCACGCAGGGGTAGAGCCTCGATCGAGAGCACCGAGGGCGTGGGCACGACGGTGCGGGTCGTGCTGCCAGGCCCGGAGGCGATGGCGCCGGCGGAGTGAGTGCATGGCGGCTGGGCCATTGACCCACAGCGACGGATACCGGCCACCGGGCTGCCCCAAACGCCCCCACACGTTGCCTGAAATCGTCTACAATGTCCTTTGCGCGCGGCCCAACTTCCGCCCCGCGACCGTGTGATCCCAGGCCCTGGTCACAGCTGAATTTCGACTGACAGTATTCCTGGAAGCTGGGAGGTGGTGCGGTGGATGAGATGCTTGAGCATCAGCACCTTCGAGTGCTGATCGCGAATCAGCGCAGCGACCGGCTCGACCACGTCACCCACACGGTGCTCAGCCTCGGACACGAGGTCGTGGCGCGATCGATCGAGGTGGGCGAGGTGGCCGCAGTGACCGGGCGTGAGCGCCCTGACGTGGCACTGGTCGGATTGGGTGACAGCAGCGACCACGCGCTCGACCTGATCGGCGAGATCGTTCGCCAGGCCGCCTGCCCCGTGATCGCGCTGCTCGAGACCGAAGATCACCGGTTCGTCAGCGAGGCGGCACGGCGTGGCGTGTTCGCGTACATCACCGACACCAACCCGCGCCAACTGCAGGACTCAATCGAGATCGTGCTGCGGCGGTTCGCGGAGTTTCAGAGCCTGGAGGGCGCATTCGGCCGCCGGGCGGTGATCGAGCGCGCGAAGGGCATCCTGATGGAGCGCCACGGCACCGGGGAGGACGTCGCGTTCGAGATGTTGCGCACCCACGCGCGCAGCGGGAACCGCAAGCTTGTTGACATCGCGACAGCCGTCGTGGACGGCCATCGCCTGTTGCCCGGGCCACTGGTCGACGGCCCGTCAAACCCGTAGCCCCGCTCGCTACCCGCGCTTCGCCACCGCGCCGAAACGGTATCCGACGCCATAGTGCGTCTGGATGTAGGTGAACCGCTCGGCGCGGCGGTCGATCTTGTCGCGCAGCTTGCGAACACAGACGTCGACGGTGCGGTCGCGGTGGCGGTGCGGGATCCCCCACACCCGCTGCTGCAGCTGGTCGCGGCTGAGCGCCCTTCCGCGCTCGCTGGCCAGCACGTACAGCAGCCGGAACTCGGTCGCGGTCAGGCCGACGTCCTCGCCTTCGAGCAGCGCGGCGTGCAGGTCGGGATCGATCACCAGATCCTCCACCTC
>JAWVEC010000141.1:0-8508 GCA_033856975.1 Gaiellales bacterium | reverse complement strand
GCGGGCGCTGGAGCGCGAGGATGCCGGCTTCGTGGCGCGCTGGATCGCGGAGGCGTCGGGCCATCGCCGACGGCTGCTCGGGGCGGCCTACCCGGCCCAGCCGGAGGAGCTGTACCGGGTGCGCGTGCACGTTCCCGACCGGCCCGGGGTGCTGTCGGGCATCACCCAGGCACTGGGCGCCGAGGGCATCAACATCGAGGACTTCGAGCTGCATCACATGTCGGCCGACCGCGGCGGCACGGTCGTCGTCACGATCGCCGGCGAGGCCGAGGCGCAGCGGGCGGTCGCGCTGCTCGACCAGCAGGGATACGGGGCGATCGCCGCTCCGGCCGTCGATGGATGACACGGCCGTGATGAAGGTCGCCCCGGCCGGCGCGCTGATCGGCGAGCTGACCGTGCCGGGAGACAAGTCGATCAGCCACCGCGCGGTGATGGTCGGCTCGCTGTGCGACGAGCGCGTCACGGTGACCGGATTCGGGGCGTCGGCGGACACGCTGGCGACCGTCGAGGCGTTCCGCGCGATGGGCGTCCCGATCGAGCGCCGCGGAGAGGACGGGCTGGTGATCGAGGGCGTCGGCATGCGCGGGCTGCGGCAGCCCGGGGGCGTGATCGACGTGCACAACGCGGGCACGCTGATGCGGATCCTGCCCGGCATCCTGGCCGGCCAGAGCGGCACGTTCACGCTGGACGGCGACGAGAGCATCCGCGGCCGGCCGATGCGCCGGATCGCCGATCCGCTGGCGCTGATGGGCGTGGAGGTGGACACCAGCGATGGGCTGCCGCCGGTGACGGTGCACGGCGGCGGGATGGTCGAGCCGATCGAGTACCGCCCGCCGGTGGCCTCCGCCCAGGTCAAGTCGTGCCTGCTGTTCGCGGGGCTGTTCGCCGAGCGGGGCGTGACCGTGATCGAGGAGGCGATCGCGACCCGCGACCACACCGAGCGGATGCTGCAGCGGGCCGGCGTGCCGGTCGACCGGCGTCCCGGCCGCGTCTCGATCTCTCCCGTCCGCGAGCTGGTGCTGCCCGAGATCCCGGTGCCGGGCGACTTCTCGTCGGCGGCGCCGTTCATCGCCGCGGCCACGATCCTGCAGGGCTCCAACCTGACGTTGCGCAACATCTCGATCAACCCCACCCGCACCGGCCTGCTGGTGGCGCTGGAGCGGATGGGCGCCCGCGTCGGCCTGTTCGGCCGGCGCTGGGCGGCGGGCGAGCCGGTGGCCGACATCGAGGTGCGGCCGGCCGAGCTGGTGGCCACCGACATCGAGCCCGAGATGGTGCCGGCGCTGATCGACGAGCTGCCGCTGCTGGTGCTGCTGGCCAGCTTCGCCCGCGGCACCACCACCATCCGCGGGGCGGGCGAGCTGCGGGTCAAGGAGTCCGATCGTATCCGCACGGTGGTGGAGCTGATGAACCTGTGCGGAGGCCACGTCACCGAGCTCGAGGACGGCTTCCGCGTGCTGGGCGTGCCGCACCGGCTGCGCGGCGGCCACGTGCAGGCGGCGGGTGACCACCGGATCGCGATGCTGGGTGCGATCGTCGGCGTGTGCTCCCAGGAGGGCGTCAGCGTCGAGGGCGCCGAGGCGCTTGCGGTCAGCTTTCCCGACTTCGCCGATCGGCTGGCCTCGGTCAGCGCGTAACGTAGGCTTCGTCGGATGGTTGTCACGATCGACGGGCCGGCGGGAGCCGGCAAGAGCACGGTCGCCCGGCTCGTCGCCGAGCGCCTTGGCCTGCGCTACGTCGACACGGGCGCGATGTACCGCGAGCTGACGGCGGTCGCGCTCGCCCAGGGCGCGAACCTGAACGACGGCGAGGCGCTGGCCGAGCTGGTCGGTACGCCGGTTCCGCCCGGCACCGACCTGCGCGCCGAAGCCGTGTCGCGCAACGTCAGCGCCGTCTCGCGCCACCCGCAGGTGCGGGCGCGGATGCGGGCGCGGCAGCGCGAGCTGGCCGTGGATGCGGTGCTGGACGGCCGTGACACCGGCTCGGTGGTGTGCCCGGGCGCCGACCTCAAGCTGTACCTGGTCGCATCCAACCGCGTCCGCGCCGAGCGCCGCGCGGCCGAGCTCGGCCTGCCGGTGGAGGAGGTCGAGCGCTCGATCATCGATCGCGACGATCTCGACGCCGACCAGCTGGCGCCCGCCCACGACGCGCGGCTGCTGGACACCAGTGCGCTGACCGTCTCGCAGGTGGTCGACCAGATCGTCTCGCTGGCGTCCGGCGGGCAACCGCAGGTGGCCGGCGCGCCGGCGCTGCCCGGCGACCGGTTCTGGAAGACGGTGCGGCCGTGGGCGCCGCTGTTCTTTCGCGGCCTGCTGCGGATGCGGGTGATCGGCGAGGAGCTGGTGCCGCGCACCGGCCCGGTGGTGTTTGTGGCCAACCATCAGTCGCTGTGGGACATCCCCGCGCTGGGCTCGGCGCAGCCGCGCGCGGTCCGCTTCATGGCCAGGGCGGATCTGTTCCGGCCGCGGCCGTTCGCCGCCTTCCTGCGGATGGGTGGCACCTTCGGCGTGCGGCGGGGCGAGGCCGATCGCGAGGCGCTGCGCACGGTGCACGAGACGCTCGAGGGGGGCGGCACCGTGGCCGTGTTCATCCAAGGCACCCGCAAGGAGGGCCTGGACGAGGCCAAGGCCGGCGCCGGGCGGATCGCGGTGGTCGAGGATACCGCGGTGGTGGCGGTGGCGATCAGCAGCCGCGGCTGGCGTCCCGGCCGCCGGATCCGGGTCGTGTTCGGCGCACCGCGCCGGTACGAGCGCGGCGGGCGCCGCGCCGCCCAGGCCTATCGCGAGACGGCCGACGAGCTGATGGCCGAGATCCGGCGGCTGTACGAGACGGCGACGTGAGCGAGGCGCCGCGCATGCTGGCGGGTCGGGTGGCCGTGGTCGGCTTCCCGAACGCCGGCAAGTCGACCCTGATCAACCGTCTCACCTCGTCCCGGCGTGCGGTCGTGCACGAGACGCCGGGCGTGACCCGCGACCGCACCGAGATGGTGTGCGAGTGGCGGGGCGCGGAGTTCGTCCTGATCGACACCGGCGGCGTCAATCCCGGCGACGACTCGCCGATGCAGGCCCAGGTGGCCGAGCAGGCGCGGTTGGCGGTGCAGGAGGCCGACCTGGTGCTGCTGGTGATCGACGCCCGCGCCGGGCTGGCGGCCGGCGACCAGGAGATCGCCCAGATCCTGCGCCGGTCGGGGCGGGCGGTGCGGGTGGTCGCGAACAAGGTCGACGATGCGGCGCACGAGACGGGCGCACTCGAGCTGCACGCGCTCGGCCTGGGAGAGCCGCTGGTCGTCTCGGCGCTGCACGGCCGCGGCGCCGGCGACCTGCTCGATGAGGTGGTCGAGACGCTGGCCGGGATCGAGGGCGCGGAGCGTCCGGACGAGGTGGGCGACGAGATCCGGGTGGCGATCCTGGGCCGGCCGAACGTCGGCAAGTCGTCGCTGCTGAATGCGATCCTGGGCCGGCCGAGGGTGATCGTCTCGGACGTGCCCGGCACCACCCGCGACGCGGTCGACACGCCGTTCGTGCGCGGCGAGACGCGGTTTCGGCTGGTCGACACGGCCGGCATGCGGCGCAAGCGCAAGCACCGTCAGGGGATCGAGTACTACAGCGAGGTGCGGGCGCTGCAGGCGCTCGAGCGCAGCGACATCGCGCTGGTGCTGGTGGACGCGTCGGACGGCCTGGTGGAGGGCGACCTGTCGGTCGCCGACGAGGCCCGCAAGGCCGGGTGTGCGACGCTGGTGGTGCTCTCGAAGTGGGACATCACGACCGTCGAGATCGACGACGTCGCCGACCGGATGGGCGTCAAGCTGCGCCAGCGGCCGTCGATCATCACCACATCGGCGCTGACCGGCCGCAACGTCGACAAGCTGCTGGATGCGATAGAGGAGCTGTTCTCGCGCTTCACCTCGCGCGTCGGCACCGGCGTGCTGAACCGCGCGGTGGAGGAGATCAGCGCCATGCGCGAGGCGCCCCGCAGCGGCCGCCGCCGCCTCAATCTGCTCTACGCCACGCAGTACACCACCCGGCCGCCGAGATTCCGTATCGTTGTCAACGACCGCGCCCTGGTCACCCGCGACTATGCGTACTTCGTCGAGAACCAGATCAGAAAGCGCCTCCAGCTTGAGGGCTGCCCCGTGATCATCGACTTCCAGAGCCGGCAGTGAGAGCGGCGGTGGTGGGTGGTGGCAGCTGGGGGACGGCCTTCGCTCGCCTGCTGGCGCTGTCCGGCCACCCGACCACGCTCGTCTGCCGCGACCCGCAGCAGGCCGAGGCGATCTCGCTGCACCATCGAAACCCGCGCTACCTGTTCGATGTCGAGCTGCCGCCGTCGCTGACGGCCGTCTCGCTCGAGCAGGCCGACCTGTCCGGGGCGGAGCTGGTTGCGATGGCGGTGCCCAGCCGCGGGTTCGCCGCCACGGTGGACGCGATCGGCGGCCGGCTGGCGCCGGACGCCCTGCTGCTCTCGCTCACCAAGGGGCTCGACCCGGTCTCGCGGCGGCGGATGTCGGAGCTGCTGCTGGAGATCTCGGCACCGGATCGGGTGGCGGTGCTCTCGGGGCCGAACCATGCCGAGGAGGTGGCCCGCGACTACCCCACCGCCTCGGTGCTGGCCAGCGACGACATCGACCTTGCGCGGCGCCTGCAGGTGGCCATCTCGACCGCGACGCTGCGAGTCTACGCCTCGCGCGACGTGGTCGGCGTCGAGCTGTGCGCGGCGGCCAAGAACGTGATGGGCCTGGCGGCGGGCGTCTCGGACGGGCTCGGCTTCGGCGACAACGCCAAGGCCGCCATCATCACCCGCGGGACGGCCGAGATGGCGCGGATGGGCGAGGCATTCGGCGCACAGCCGCGCACCTACTCGGGCATGGCCGGGATGGGCGACCTGGTGGCAACCTGCACCTCCCGCCACTCCCGCAACCGGCGGGCCGGCGAGCTGCTGGCCAAGGGCGTGCCGGCCGAGTGGATCGAGGCCGAGCTGGGCCAGGTGGCCGAGGGTTTGACCACCGCCCCCGCGCTGCGCGGGCTGGCCGAGAGCCGCGACCTGGAGCTGCCGATCACGGCCGCGGTATGTGACGTCGCATACGGCGGAAAGACGCCGCTCGCGGCGCTCGCCGAGCTGATGGCTCGGGAGCCGACAGAAGAGTGAGTACGACCGAGCACGGGGGAGGCCGCTGGTAGAGTGCCCCCTGCTGTGAGCGACTTCCTCTTCACCTCCGAATCGGTCACCGAAGGGCACCCGGACAAGATCGCCGACCAGATCTCGGACGCCGTGCTGGACGCCGTACTGAGCGAGGATCCCAACGGACGCGTGGCCTGCGAGGTGCTGTGCACGACCGGCCTGGTGGTGGTGGCCGGCGAGGTCACCACCGACGCCTGGGTCGACATCCCACGCATCGCGCGCGGCATCATCGGAGACATCGGCTACACCAGCTCGGACCTCGGATTTGACGCCGCCACCTGCGGGGTGGTGGTGGCACTGGACGACCAGTCGCCCGACATCCGCCGCGGCGTCGACTCGTCGTACGAGGAGCAGCACTCCGCGGCCGAGACGGATGGCGACGCCCAGGGCGCGGGCGACCAGGGCATGATGTTCGGCTACGCCTGCGATGAGACGCCCGAGAAGATGCCGCTGCCGATCCAGCTCGCGCATCGCATCACCTCCCGCTTGGCGTTCGCCCGGCGGGCCGAGACGGTGCCCTACCTTCGGCCGGACGGCAAGGCGCAGGTGACGGTGCGCTACCGCGAGCAGGGCGGCAGGCTGATCCCGCAGTCGATCGAGCGGCTGCTGGTGTCCACGCAGCACCACCCGGACATGCATGACTCAGACCGGGTGCGAGACGACATCATCGAGCACGTGCTACTGCCGGTGATCCCGGAACATCTCTGCGCCCGCGAGCGCCTGCGCGAGCCCGGCTTCGTCCTCGTCAATCCGACCGGCCGCTTCGTCACCGGCGGCCCGATGGGAGACACCGGACTGACCGGCCGAAAGATCATCGTCGACACCTACGGCGGCGCCGCTCGCCACGGGGGTGGTGCCTTCTCCGGCAAGGATCCCTCGAAGGTCGACCGCTCCGGCGCCTACGCCATGCGGTGGGTGGCGAAGAACATCGTCGCCGCCGGCCTGGCGTCGCGGGTCGAGGTGCAGGTGGCCTACGCGATCGGGGTCGCCCACCCGGTCTCGGTGATGGTGGAGACGTTCGGCACCGAGCAGGTCGATCGCGACACGATCGCGACCGCGGTCAACCAGGTGTTCGACCTGCGGCCGGCCGCGATCATCCGCGACCTCGACCTCTTGCGTCCGATCTACCGCGACACCGCTGCGTACGGCCACTTCGGCCGCGAGACGGACGCCTTCACGTGGGAGCGCGCCGACCGCGCCGATGCGCTGCGCGAGGCATGTGGGCTCGAAGAGCCCGCGCCGGTCTGATCGCTCGCGTGCATCCGCTGGTGACCGCGCGCGCGGTCGACCGGCCGTTCGACTACGACATTCCTGAGGCGCTGGCCGACCGGGTGGCGGCCGGCTCGATCGTGCGCATCCCGCTCGGCGCACGCGAGGTGGACGGCGTGGTCGACTCGCTGGGCGAGCGCAGCGGAGACGGCGAGCTGAAGCCGCTGATCGATGTCAGCGGACGGGTGCCGCCGGCGCTGCTCGAGCTGGCGAGCTGGATTGCGGAGCAGACGGCCTCCACCATGGCGCGCGCGCTGGCACTGGTGATACCTCCACGGATGCCGCGACGCGCGCTGCGTCCGATCGACCGGCCGACGCCCGAGGACCGCCCGGTGCAGCTGACCGAGGCTCAAGAGCGGGCGGTGGACGAGTGCCTGGAGGCAGTCGACCGGGGCGCCCACGAGGTGCTGCTGCACGGTGTCACCGGCTCGGGCAAGACCGAGGTCTACCTGCGTGTGATCCACAGTGCGCTGGAACAGGGCCGGGGCGCGATCGTGCTGGTGCCAGAGATCGCGCTCACGCCGCAGACCGCCGCCCGCTTCCAGGCCCGCTTCGGCGAGACGGTGGCGGTGCTGCACAGCGCGCTGACGCCGGCCCGGCGCGGTGAGGAGCACCGTCGCATCGCCTCCGGCGAGGCGCGCGTGGTGGTCGGCGCGCGCTCGGCGGTGTTCGCGGCGCTGCCCGATCTGGGCGTGATCGTGGTCGACGAGGAGCACGACGCTTCCTACAAGCACGAGAGCGATCCCCGCTACGACGCGCGGCGGGTGGCCGCCAAGCGGGCGCGGCTGGAGGGGGCGCTGGTCATCTACGGCAGCGCCACGCCGCGGCCCGAGTCGTGGCACGGCATCGCGCGCCGGATCGCGCTGCCGGCCCGGGTGGGAGGCGAGCTGCCGGCGGTGGAGCTGGTCGACCTGCGCCGCGACGGCGGCTACCCGCTGACCAGGCCGCTGCGAGACGCGCTGGGCGAGATCGAGGATCGCGGCGGGAGGGCGATCCTGCTCCAGAACCGGCGCGGCTCCGCCTCGGCCATCCACTGCCGCTCGTGCGCGCGATCGTGGCGCTGCCCGCGCTGCGACGTCTCGCTGGCGCTGCACGGCAGGACACGCCTGGTCTGCCATCACTGCGGTCACGAGGAGCGGGTGCCGCGGGCTTGTCCCGCCTGCGGCTCGGTCGATCTGACGCGGATCGGATCGGGCACGCGTGCGGTCGAGGACGAGCTGTCCGAGCGCTTCCCGGGACTCGAGATCCTGCGGCTGGACGCGGACGTGGCCGCCCGCGCCGGCGAGCCCGAGGCGACGCTGGAACGCTTCCGAGCCGCCGACCGTTCGGTGCTGGTGGGGACGCAGCTGGTGGCGAAGGGGCACGACGTTCCCGGGGTCACGCTGGCCGCGGTGCTGGATGCCGAGACCGGGCTGGCGATGCCCGACTTCCGTGCGGAGGAGCGGACGTTCGCGCTGCTGACGCAGCTGGCCGGCCGGCCGGGGCGCCCGGGCGATCCCCGCGGGCGGGTGGTGATCCAGGCCTGGGAGCCCTCGTCGCGGGTGGTCGAGCTGGCGGCTCGCCACGCCGTGGCCGAGTTCCTGGAGGGCGAGCTGGAACGGCGGCGCGAGCTCGCCTACCCGCCCTTCGGCCGCATCGTGCGGCTGCTGGTTGCGGCCCCCGAGCCGCGCGTCGCGCTGGACGTGGCCGAGGTGCTGGCCGAGGCCGCGCGGCCCGCGCTGGGCGATGACGTGCTGCTTGGCCCCGCTCCGCTGCACAGGCTGCGCGACCGCGCCCGCAGCCACCTGCTGGTGAAGACGTCGGAGCCGCGCCGCGCCGCGGCGGTGTTCCGCGGGCTGCTGCGCGACCTGGCCGCGGACATGCGGCGGGCGCATGCGACCGCTGTGGTCGATGTGGATCCGCAGTCGTTTGGGTGAGTTTGTGCCTCCTTGTGCGTGCAGTCGCTCGGCGGTCGTTGGCGCTCGGAGGTTTGGGCATGGGGGTGCCAGGCCTTGAGGGGCTCGAGTGCTGGTGGCTGCGATGGGGCGTTGCTAGGCCTGGCACCTCTGGTGCCCTCTGAGC
>JAWVEC010000140.1:0-4387 GCA_033856975.1 Gaiellales bacterium | reverse complement strand
GGATGTGTTCCGTGCCGATGTAGTCGTGCCCGAGCGTGCGCGCCTCGTCCTGGGCCAGGACGACGACCTGTCGGGCGCGCTCGGTGAATCGCTCGAACATGGCCGAAGTGTCCCACAGTGCCCGACTCCCGGACACCGCCCGCCGGGGGTCGGGTATCGTGCCGCTGCCTATGGGAGAGTCGCCCAAGATCACCGATCCGTTGCTGGCACTCGAGCAGGCGCGACGCCAGTTTGAGGAGGCCGACGACTTCACGATCGCGGTTGAGGAGGAGTTCGCCATCCTCGATCCGGAGACGCTCGAGATGACCGGCGGGTTCGAGCAGCTGGCCGCGGCCGGAGCCGAGCATCCGGCACTCGAGGGCATGATCGCCGGCGAGCTGATCCTGAGCGAGATCGAGGTCAAGACCGGCAAGTGCGACAGCTTCAGCGAGGCCGTGAACGCGATGGCCCGCCGCCGGATCGACCTCAGCGACGTGGCCGAGCGGGTCGGCTACCGGCTGTGCGCGGCCGGCACGCATCCCTGGTCGCGCTGGCAGGATCAGCGCATCATCGACACGCCGCACTACCAGATCGTCGAGTCGACGCTTCGCTACGTGGCCTGGCGCAACAACACGTTCGGCCTGCACGTGCACGTCGCCATTCGCGGCGCCGATCGCGCCATCGCCGTCAACAGCGCGCTTCGCACGGTGCTGCCCGAGCTGCTGGCCTTCTCCGGCAGCTCGCCCTGGATGGAGGGGCGCCACACGCACCTGCACTCGACCCGCACCGAGATCTTCACCCGCATGTTCCCGCGCTGTGGCATCCCCGACAGCTTCGCCGATTGGGACGAGTACGCCGGCTTCGTGCGGTTCCTGGTCGAGACGCGGTCGATCAAGGAGCACACCGAGATCTGGTGGAGCGTGCGCCCGCACCAGGCCTATCCCACGGTCGAGACGCGGATCTGCGACGGGCAGCCCGAGTTCGCCCGGGCGGCGGGGCTGGCCGGGCTGATGGTGGCGCTGACCGCCGACTTCGCCCGCCGCTTCGACGCCGGCGAGCGGCTGCCCGAGTACCCCGGCCGCGACCTGGAGGAGAACCTGTGGCGGGCGATCCGCTGGGGCATGTCCGGCGAGCTGATCGACCTCGCCGCCCGCCGCTCCATTCCCGCCCGGGAGCGGCTCGAGCAGATGATCGAGCAGGTGTCCGACACCGCCGCCGAGCTCGGCATCACGCCCCACCTGGACGCCCTGCGGGGGCCGACGCTGTCCGAGCAGGCCGGCGAGCTGATGGCCGCGGGCGCCGATCCGCGCGAGCTGTGGCCGGATGCCGTCGAGCGCACGCGCGAGTCGGCCCGCGAGTGGATCAACCAACGACAGGAGGCGTGATGAGCGAGCCCCAGCAGCCGCCAGCCGAGGAGATGCGGCTGCCAAGTCCGGCCGAGGTCGTGCTCTCGAGCGCTCAGCTGCTGGTGACGCTGGCCGCGGATGCGATCGACGCCCGCGAGCGGCTGGACGACGCGCAGCTCGCGATCGACGCTGTCGATGCGCTGCTGCCGGTGGTCGAGCGGCTGGTCACGGCCGATCAGCTGCGCCAGCTCAAGCGTGCGGTCGCCGAGCTGCAGCTGGCCTACGCCGAGGCGGCCAAGCCCGGGGCGGCCTCGCGGCCGGCCGAGCCGGCGCCCGCCGCCGAGCCGCCCGAGCGGTCCAAGATCTGGACTCCGAGAGGAGACGTATGAGCACCGCCGAGATCGGCGTCTTCGGAGGATCGGGCTTCTACTCGTTCCTCGAGCATGCCGAGGACGTCACCGTCGATACGCCGTACGGGCCGCCGTCCGACCGCTTCGTGGTGGGCGAGATCGGCGGCAAGCGGGTGGCCTTCCTGCCCCGCCACGGCCGAAACCATCAGCTTCCGCCGCACGCGATCCCCTACCGCGCCAACCTGTGGGCGATGAAGGAGCTGGGCGTGAAGCGGGTCATCGGCCCCTGCGCATCCGGCAGCCTGGCAAAGGATCTGCCGCCGGGCACGTTCGTGGTCTGCGACCAGTTCGTCGATCGCACCAGCGGCCGCCGCGACACGTTCTACGACGGCCCGGTGACGACTCACGTCTCGGCCGCCGATCCGTACTGCCCCGACCTGCGCCGCATCCTGCTCGAGACCGGCCGCGAGCAGGGCCTCGACATCCGCGACGGCGGGACGGTGGTGGTGATCCAGGGGCCGCGCTTCTCGACCCGGTCGGAGTCGAAGTGGTTCTCGGCCATGGGCTGGGGCGTGATCAACATGACGGCCTATCCGGAGGGCTGGCTGGCCCGCGAGCTGGAGCTCTGCTACGCGAACGTCTCGCTGATCACCGACTACGACGTCGGGCTGGAGGACGATCCCGACATCGACCCGGTCAGCCACGAGGGGGTGATCAAGGTGTTCACCGAGAACAACGAGCGGCTGCGCAAGCTGCTGTTCGAGGCGATCCCCAAGATCGGCGCCCAGCCGGACGACGTCTGCGCCACCGCGCTGGCCGGGGCGCGCTTCTGAGCCTTCCGGCTCGGTGCCTGGCAACGGCCGGGAGGCCGGTGCCGGGCACCATCGAGCTGCACCCGGCGCGCAGTCGTCGACAGGCGCTCGTCCGGCGCCGTGCGGCGGTCGGCGTGGCGGCGAACTCACCGTCGCCGCTCGATCGTGCCAGGCACCGCGTTCCGCGTTGCCAGGCACGGGGGTGCGTGCGAGCTTCCCGTCTCACGAAGAACCGCTGGGCGTTACAAGCCAGCGACCGAACCCGCTCCACAAGCCGGAGCCGCTGATACAATCGCGCGGTTGTCCTCGACCTTATTAAGGAGCTTGCTACGTGAGTTCACTGGCTGACCACGCGGTCTTGATCGCCCTCATCTGTGGCGTTGCCGCCGTTGCGTACGGACTCGGTCTGACCAATTGGGTGCTGAAGCAGCCCCAGGGTACCGATCGCATGAAGGAGATCGCCGCGGCGATCCAGGAGGGCGCCGCCGCGTATCTGAAGCGCCAGTACACGACCATCGCGGCCGTCGCGGTGGTGGTGGCGATCGCGATCGCGGTTGCCGGAATCTGGAGCAACGATCTCGGCCCGAAGGTCGCGATCGGCTTCGTGATCGGCGCCGTGCTCTCGGCCGTGACCGGCTTCATCGGCATGAACGTGGCCGTGCGCGCCAACGTGCGCACCGCCGAGGCCGCCAAGAGCGGCATGGCGCCCGCGCTCTCGGTCGCGTTCAAGGGCGGCACCGTCACCGGCATCCTGGTGGTCGGTCTCGGTCTGCTCGGCGTGGCCGGCTACTACGGCGTGCTGCGCCTGATGGACTACAGCGATCTGTCCGCCGCCAAGGCGCTGATCGGTCTGGCATTCGGCGGCTCGCTGATCTCGGTGTTCGCGCGGCTGGGCGGCGGCATCTTCACCAAGGGCGCCGACGTCGGCGCCGACCTGGTGGGCAAGATCGAGGCCGGCATCCCCGAGGACGACCCGCGCAACCCGGCCGTGATCGCCGACAACGTGGGCGACAACGTCGGTGACGACGCCGGCATGGCGGCCGACCTGTTCGAGACCTACGCCGTCACGATCGTGGCCTCGATGTTCCTGGGCGCCCTGGGCGGCTCCCATGCGGCTGTCGTGCTGCCGCTGCTGCTGGGCGCGCTCGCGATCCCGGCTTCCATCGTCGGCACGCTGCTGGTGCGCCTGCCCAAGAGCGGCAGCATCATGACGGCGCTGTATACCGGCGTCTTCGTATCGGCAGCGCTCTCGGCGCTGATCTACATCCCGGTCATCCACTCGGTCGCCGGCCACCTGTCGTACGGGAGCTGGGGCCGCATCTACTTCTGCGCGCTGATCGGGCTCGTGATCACGGCGCTGCTGGTCGGCATCACCGAGTACTACACGGGCACCCGATTCGGGCCGGTACAGCGGATCTCCCAGCAGTCGACCACCGGCCACGCGACCAACATCATCGCCGGACTGGCGGTCGGCATGCAGGCCACCGCCCTACCCGTGATCGTGCTGGTCGTGGGCACGCTCGGCTCCTACAAGCTGGCCGGCATCTACGGCATCGCGACCGCGGTGACGGCGATGCTCTCGATGGCCGGCATGGTGGTCGCGCTGGACGCCTTCGGGCCGATCACCGACAACGCCGGCGGCATCGCCGAGATGGCCGATCTGCCATCCGAGGTGCGCGACAACGTCACCGACCCGCTGGATGCGGTCGGAAACACCACCAAGGCCGTGACCAAGGGCTACGCGATCGGCTCGGCCGGCCTGGCCGCGCTGGTGCTGTTCCAGTCCTACAACGACGAGCTGGCGAAACAGGTCGGGCACGGCGTCGTGTTTCGGATCAACGATCCCTGGGTGCTGGCCGGCCTGCTGATCGGCGGCTTGATGCCGTTCCTGTTCGCGTCG